>NZ_MPRK01000150.1 GCF_002021095.1 Solemya elarraichensis gill symbiont
GTTCTCCTATTGTGGAGTTCTTGGATACACTGAATGCGAAGTCAGCCCAGAAAGTGGTCTGGGTATTACGTCTTATTGAAGAGCTCAATGAGATTCCTATTCAGTATTTTAAAAAACTGAAAGGAATGGATGATATCTGGGAGGTCCGCATACAGGTAGGAAACAATATTTTCAGAATACTTGGTTTTTTGAATGGTACAGACCTGATCGTCTTAAACCATGCCTTTCAAAAGAAAAGCCAGAAAACACCACTGAAAGAAATTCGAATTGCAGAACGGCGGAAACGTGAATACTTATCAAGGCAAACATCGTGAGTGATCTTAAATCCTATATTTCCAGAAGACGAATCGAGGATCCTGAATTTGACGAGGGTTTCGAGGAAGGATTCCAGGCTTTAAAAATTGGAGTATTGCTAAGGCAGGCGCGTGAAGCATCCGGCATGACCCAGGCTGAAATGGCTGAGAGGCTTCATACAAAAAAATCTGCAATTTCCAGAATCGAAAATCATGCAGAGGATATTCGACTCTCAACACTTGAGAAATTTGCATCCGCACTAGGCCACTCGCTTGAAGTCAGGCTGCGCTAACTGTAGATCGTCCCACGATCAAACAACTGTTATTCCGGGATCCCCTAATTGTCACCCGGGCCACCCCTAATCGTCATCCGGGATCCGAACACACTCCCACCCCAACCCCAAACCCTGCACTATAATTCACACAAACGACACATATTCAGGCTATACTGTTCAACAATTGAACGCACACCGCGGCCTGCAGCCATGCACGCCGTGCGGTAGCCTGCCTGAAGTAATCAGCTTTAATCGTCAAGCAAGTAATATTGTAGCACTGTGCTACAATATGTAGCAGAATGAACCAGCTTGATGGGATGAATGAATCATGGGATCTAACCTCAGACTTGATGGCGAACTAATTGCCGAAGCCAAGATAACTGGTGCTGTTATGAGTCGTTCAGCAGCCAAACAGATTGAACATTGGGCAAAAATAGGAAGAATCATGGAAGACAATCCGGACCTCAATTACGCATTTGTTCGTGATGCGTTGCTTTCCAAAGCGGAAGCTGATGCCGGTATGACAGAGGAGTACACATTTGGATGATGCGATCAGTGTTCAACAGACAAGACTATTTGCCCGTACTGTCAAAAAACTGAAAAAGAATCAGAAACCTGACCTAGATGAAGCTATCAAAGCAGTATTGAAATCACCATTGATCGGAGAAAAAAAGCGTGGTGACTTGAGTTACCTGCGAGTCCACAAATTCAGAATGGCAGGCCAGCCAACTTTGTTGGGATACAGTTACGAATCCGGAAATATTGTACTCCAGCTAATCTCACTGGGATCACATGAAAACTTTTACCGAGACCTGAAGCGATAGTAGGCGAAGGAATGAAAGAACCGCTAACAGAATGTGCCGAGGATATTAATTGGTCTGTTAGTGATCTCGAATGACCAACGACTAGAGACAAAGGACTAACAACTAAGGACCAATCAAATGAAGTTCGAAGACATGGACGTCTGGAAAAAATCGTCACGCCTTAGCGCAAACATCTACAAAACCTTCGCACAATGCCGCGACTACGGATTCAAAGACCAAATCACCAGGTCAGGCCTTTCAATCCCATCAAACATAGCAGAAGGGTATGAGCGAAGCGGTAACAAGGAAATGATCAACTTCATGAATTACGCTAAGGGATCAGCAGGTGAATTAAGAACACAAATCTACATCGGAATGGAAATCGGCTACATAGACAAAGAAACAGGAAAAACCTGGATCAAGGAAGCAACAGAAATCTCAAGAATGTTAACAGGCTTCATGAAACACCTTCAGACGAGAAAAGAGCGATAGCTTTTCCTTGTACCTTTCACCTTGTACCCGCGAATATCATGAGCGATGAGATCCACTACAAAATCATCAAGCTAATCGAGGAGAACCCCAACATCTCCCAACGCGAACTAGCCAAGGCGCTAGGTGTCAGCCTGGGCAAAGCCAACTACTGTCTCAAGGCAATCATGGAAGTAGGGCTGATCAAGCTAAAAAACTTCAGGAACAACGAAAATAAACTCTCTTATGCCTACATACTGACCCCTAAGGGCATAGAGCAAAAGGCAGCAATTACTACACGATTCCTGAAGAGCAAACAGAAAGAGTATGACGAGCTGAAAAAGGAGATTGAGATTCTTGAGCGGGATCTTGCAAAAGATGAATTGCCGTCTGCAGAACAGGAAACCGACTAGATATGTCAAACATCGTCATTCCGGACGTAGCGAAGCGAAGACCCGGAATCCATTTAGATAAATGACCAGATACAAGTAAATAACATCTAGTGATTAAAGATCTAAAACGCCTCTGGCCCCACATCATCCCAAAACGTCGCAAGCAGTTTGCTGCGATATTGGTATTAATGGTATTTGCTTCATTCGCAGAGGTAGTCAGCATCGGAGCAGTCCTGCCATTCCTGGGTGTTTTAACGGTCCCGGAACAGTTATTCGAACATCGATTGGCTCAGCCCTTAATCAAGTTCTTGCAATTGACTGAACCAAAACAGCTGTTGTTACCATTTACCATCCTGTTTTCAATTGCTGCGCTTGCCTCCGGAGCAATGCGCATTGTTTTGCTTTGGGCACAAACCCGGCTCAGTCACGCAACAGGTGCTGATTTTAGTATCAACATTTATCGCCGAACTCTCTACCAACCCTACTCAGTGCATGTTGCGCGTAACAGTAGCAGTGTTATTGCGGGTATTGCTGGAAAAGCCAATGCTGTGGTCGGCAGTACAATACTACCAATCCTCATGATTATTAGCTCAGGTTTGATGCTGGTAACCATACTGATTGCACTATTGGCAATAGACCCTTTTGTTGCGCTGTCAGCGTTCGGCGGTTTTGGTGCTATTTACGCAGTTGTCATCACGATGACTAGACATCGGATGAAAAGCTATAGCCAAACGATCAGCAGGGAACAGAACATGGTTATCAAGGCGCTTCAGGAAGGACTTGGCGGCATCCGTGATGTGCTCATTGATGGCACACAAACAGCCTATTGTAATAGTTATCGCAAGGCAGACCTCTCATTACGGCGTGCACGTTCCAATGTATCTATCATCAGTATGATCCCACGCTACGGAATTGAGGCCTTGGGAATGATTCTAATTGCTGTGCTAGCTTATACACTGGCAGAAAGAGAGAGCGGTATTGCCGGCGCTATTCCGGTGTTAGGTGCTCTCGCACTAGGTGCACAACGACTGTTGCCAGTCCTGCAGCAAGGTTATTCAAGTTTTTCATCTATGCGTGGTGGACGTGCTGAATTGAAAGATGCTCTAGATCTGTTGGAGCAATCGCTACCAGCATATGCAGATAAACCATTCCCTGAACCTATTCCGTTCAATAGCCATATTAGGCTTAAAAACCTGTCATTTCGTTATACGAATGATATGCCCCTGGTACTACAACAGATTGATCTAACCATAACTAAAGGCAGCCGCGTTGGTTTTATTGGCACCACTGGTAGTGGGAAAAGCACGTTGCTCGATCTAATCATGGCACTGCTCTATTCAACAAAGGGGTGCCTGATGATAGATGATGTAGAGATAACAGAGAAAAATCACCGGGAGTGGCAGGCACATATATCACATGTGCCACAGGCAATCTTTCTTGCTGATACAACTATTGCAGAAAACATTGCATTTGGTATTCTCACTGAAGAAGTCGATCATGAACGTGTGCGAAAAGCTGCGCGACAAGCCCATATGGCGGATACCATAGAGTCATGGGAAATGCAGTACGAAACAATGGTTGGCGAGAGGGGTGTACGTCTATCAGGGGGGCAGCGCCAACGAATAGGAATCGCACGAGCATTGTATAAACAGGCTGATGTTATCGTTTTCGACGAAGCGACAAGTGCACTTGATAACGAAACTGAAACAGCTGTCATGCGGGCAGTCGACAATATAAGTAAAGATATCACAGTGCTAATCGTTGCACATAGAGTCACAACACTGAAAAGCTGCGACAATATTATTGAGCTAACTCACGGTGAGATTAGTAGATCTGGTACTTACCAGGGCATTATCGGTAATATCGACAAACTAGACAGTAAAAGGGAAGCAATCTAATGCCTGAAAATTCCTCCATACATAAATATTTGTCACAGATGGTACAGGCTTGTTTTGCCATACATTTATTACTATGACGCTGGAAAAATACAAATCCAGGCGTCTGGGTATTTTTTCTGGCTCATCGACATTACATGTGGATTAAAGGGCATGTCCATATAGACAAAGCATAGGAGACGTCGGAGACTCATGCTTGACAGCTTGACAGCTTGACAGCTTGACAGCTTGACAGCTTGACAGCTTGACAGCTTGACAGCTTGACAGCTTG
>NZ_MPRK01000151.1 GCF_002021095.1 Solemya elarraichensis gill symbiont
ATTCTCCAGAAAAGACTCACCGCAGCGCTTGCCGATTCGTCACCTTGTTCAGCCGCCGCCGTGACCTCCGCTGCGGGCAATCTCTTGCCGCCCGACACGAAGTGATAGAGTCGCTCTAAGCCCGTGCCACAAAGCAGTTCTTCCCAGCTGACAAAAGACCCACTGCTGCACAATTCCTGCAACAATTTATTCTGCTCTTCATCTGCCGGGGCAAAACCGGCATGGCTGCCCTCGGTTGCCTGCGCACTTCCGTGCTGAAGCCAGGCGAGACCCAAGCCTGTGCCAGCGCCCGTCACTACCTTCAGGCCATTACTGTCAGGAACAACCTGATTTAGCGCCAACAACTCTTCATCGTCTACAAGAGTAACCCCCTGCGCGACAGCGTGAAAGTCATTAATGAGAGTGACGTGACAAAAGTCAAAATGATTTTTAATCTGCGCAGAATCAATCTCCCAGTCGAGATTGGTCATACGGCAATAGCCGTTAGCCACAGGACCTGCAGCGGCAAGAGAGAGCCCGGCAACCTGGCTCGCATCGGTACCTGCATCATCAAGACAGGTCTCGATCAACTGCTGTACGTTTTGAAACTGCGTGTTGGGATATTTGTAACTGTATTCAATCTGCCACCCGCCATCCGGTGACACGGAGACAAGCGCCATCCAGCTCTTCGTTCCGCCGATATCGCCTGCAAGATAGGTGTGTGAAGATGGCATGACTTCTCTACCCGGCCAACTCACTACCGGACCCCGGATTCACCCGGCATTTGACTGGGAACTCATGCATCAATTTTTCCTGTGCTACACATCTTGAACAGTATCGCTGATTATGACTGCAATATGATGACAATCTGCATGAACAATACTTATGCTACAACTTAGCATATTGATACATCGCGAGTTGTTGATTAATCGCCGCTCCATGACATCCATGTCACCCGGCGACCCACATGGACGTGGGGAGTGCAGGAGATTTCCTGGAGAAATCCCTGCCATACCATACATCCTGTATATAAAAGAAAACCCCTTGCCGAGTGACCAGCAAGGGGTTATGCAATATGGGGTGGATGATGGGGCAAGTAGTCGATCTCCCCCGCAACCCTTGATAGCCTTGTGTTAAGCCATTTCTAGCCTCATACTAGGTACACAAGGCACTCTCAGCAATGGATAAAAGCCACCTTCAGAGGCGCGGTATGTCAGACTCAGAATTCCCGAACAGCTTCAGCATCTCTTTGATAATAGGAAGGAAAGACTCAAATCCTTACAGACTCGTGATGTGCATGAAGCTAATGTAAAGAAACATGTCTACATCGCCAAGTGGAAGAAACAATTTGCCGAGCTAAAGGCTGAGGGCGAAGGGACGCTCGCATCTGAGATCAGGAAAGCTGCTACTGCGTACCGAGCGATGGTTGAAGCTGGGACTATTTCAGAGAAGACACGCCTTGGTTTTGAGGAATTTCTAGATAGCCACAATCCAGAGATATGGGACAAATCCAATACTAATGATGAGGAAGCGAATGCTGCTCTCAGACACGCCTACAAGGTACTGGAAGACCCAGCCATAGAAGATGGCTCTGACACGCTCTCAGAAGCTCTCAAAGCACATCTAAAGGGGCTCGCCACGCGCAGCCCTCCTTCAACGGTTGATGCCCGTAAAAGGTACGTCACAGCATTTATGGCTTGGTTACCTGGCGGATCATTCAAGCCTCTTGATTCCATCACACGAAGGGATGCTAGCAAGTATCGAGATGAGAGGTTAATGACCTCGGATAAATCAATTACAACACAGAACAACACACTCTCCCATATCAGCACATTCTTCAACTGGGCAGTAGATAGCGGTTACTCAGAAAGCAACCCCTTCCATGCCCTACGAATTAGAAAACCAATCAGGGGCGAGAAGAAAGAAGAGCGGCACGAGTGGAGCAAGGAGGATTTAGTCGTACTCCTGAAGGGCATTAAGGAACACAGAAAGCTCCGCTATTTCCAGTCTTTACCTGTAGACCGCTTATCGTCATGTTTATTTCTGACAACGCACTCATCGGAACAAAAAGCTTTTCGTCTTCTCTTGGGACTACCGTCCTTGGATTAAAACCAATTGCTTGATCGAGACTCACAATTCCCCATGTTTCCGGTACTTTCCCTAACTCTGTCTCCCTAAACATCACATCCTCATGCCCAGGAAAGCGGAACTTCACGAACCACTCCTCGTACAGCCGCCGAGCCATCTCTTCAAGGAGAGCAATGCGGCGCGTGCTGTTCTCGATCAGGTCGTCGTAGGTGGTTACAATGGAGGCTATGCGACGTTGGATTTGGAGTGACGGAGCAGGAATCTTATATTCACGAATGAGACTCTGATTTAAATTCTGTTGTGCAGCACCTTGAGCTTTTGCAGACAGGCCATCCCTTGTATGCAGCAATGCATAATCAACGTAATGGTGATCGGCTACCTCCTCATCTACAACCATACCGCACACTGCTTGGTTAACGGTTGCCGGTCGTTTCAACCAGCCAAGCTGACCAACATTTGCGCCATACATCGCAAGCAGTACAGTGTTGGCTGGATAGTACTTTGCAGATGACTTCTTCAGCCCTTCATCCGAGATAGTTTCTTCTGTGACAGAAATTGCCCTGTCGAGCAGCTCTTTTGACTTAACCCAGAGATGTCCTGATTCATCTGTAGCGTAGTATTCAGGATGTTTTCTTGAAGGAGTACCGCCACTGGATATGAGTGAGCACAGATCTTGAATCTGCTTCATTTCCATTACTGTAGCTCCAGTAGTGAAATAACATTTTCAGCTATTTGCCCTTCCAACTCCCTCGCCTCCGAATTCAGAACCTCCAGCTCCTCATTCAACTCCTCTAACCGCTCAGTAAAATCGACATCTTCTTCATCTCTTTCGACTACTCCGATATAGCGACCAGGGTTGAGACTCCATCCTTGTGCTTCTATATCTTCACGCAAGGCTACTTTGCATAGCCCAAGGACATCAGCATACCCATCGCCCAATCCCTTCTCAGAGAGCAGCTCAGAGCTTCCATGAGCGTCTTCAATATCTTCGCCTCGATACAGCCTCACGACATCCGCAATGAACTCTATCTGCTGAGGCGTGAAGTCTCGGTGCGCCCTGTCGATCTGATGGAAGATATGTCGCGCATCAATAAATAGAACCTTGTCCTCGTTCTCAGTTCCCACTTTCCCTTTATCGAAGAACCAGAGAGTACAAGGCAAGGTAACCGTATAGAAGAAATTAGCGCCAACCGAGACAATGACATCTACTGCACCACTCTCAATGATCTTCTGACGGATAAGCTGCTCACTACCACGAGCATCACCAGCAGAGTTGGCCATGACAAATCCAGCGCGGCCTTCTTGTTTTAATGCTGAATAGAAGAGCTGTATCCAAAGATAATTGGCATTGTCATTTCGAGGCATCCCAAAGGGAAAGCGGAGATCACCCTCAAGACGCTCTTTGTCCACTCCCGAGACATTGAATGGAGGATTGGCCATAACAAAATCAAAGCGACCGCCGACATTATCAACAGCCTCGAATGGGTCTTCGTAGTATGTATTGGCAATCCGAACATCACCAGACAGTCCATGCACTGCCAGGTTCATCCTGTTTAGATTAACTGTCGTCTGATCTTTCTCAGTCCCGAAGACAGCTATCTCACTCATCGCGGACTTATTGTGCCTTTCAACAAAGTTTGCTGAATGAACAAACATACCGCCAGAGCCACAGGCTGGATCATAGATACGCCCATGGTATGGCTCGATGATCTCTACGATGAGTTTTACGATAGATTCTGGCGTGTAGAAAACACCACCTTTCTGGCCTTCTTTGAGGGCGAATTGACCGAGGAAGTACTCATAAACCTTGCCGAAAGCGTCGCCTGTGAGTTCCACAGGAGCGAGTATCTTCAGAAGTTCGACCAGTACCCAGTTTTCGATTTCTGTGTAGTTGTGGGGAAGTGCACCTCTGAGGTCTTTATTCTCTTCTTCTACGGCCTTCATTGCCACGTTGATGGCTTTCCCGGTGTTATCGCCTTCTGTCAGGGATTGAAGATGGGAGAAGCGAGCAAGCTCAGGGAGAAAGATGACTCCAGCAGCCTCATAGTCAGCCTTACTGATTTTACGGCGACCACCTGTACCGATAGCTCCAATCTCCTTCTCAGCATCGGCATACTTCTTCTCGGCGTAACGCAGGAAGATGAGGCCAAGGACAGGCCAAGCGTGTCTTTGATCTCGTGATGCAAAACGGGACATCCAAGTCTCCCTTTTACACTCGATCTTCGACAGCCTTTATTGCCCCGGACGTCCTGCGTCCGTTGCTTTGCTCGACAGCTCGTTGGCTTCCAAGCAAAACAACTCCT
>NZ_MPRK01000152.1 GCF_002021095.1 Solemya elarraichensis gill symbiont
GTCAGGCGCATTTCACCGTAGCGAATCGTCCAGCGCTTGCTGCTGGATTTGCGATAATTACTCCAGAAATTTCTGAAAGCCGGGTGAACGATGGCAGATTGACGAAAATGCAGCATATAGGATTGTAAATGCGTCTTCTTCTCCTTGCGATGCCTGTAGATAACAGGGCCTGAAAAATCGGCCGCACTGGACCTGAGACGTTGCAAAAGATCACACTTGGTTAAAACAGGAAACCAGATGCTGTCATTGATCAATAGAAGATTTTCCGGCACAACCTCTTCGGTGAGTAATTCGTTGATAGCGAACTGGTATCCGCCGAAATCATAACCATGGTTCTGGCGTTCTATGATGGTCTGACAATAGGGTGCCAACCGTCCCCTGTCTACCTCACTAACAGGTGCGTTTGAAATGATGCGTATTGAATACCCCTGTTCAACCAGGTGGCGGCAGGTTTCCACGGTGGATGCCAGGATACCGCCAGGCTGATAAAGCAGAAAAATTGCAACATCTTTACCGGCCACCTGTTGACCCGGGTAGCGCCTTGGCTGCCGCCTTGAAAACATATGCAGCGCTTCGTACCAAAGGACTTCTGCGATAAAAGTCGGCACAGCCAGAAACTGATCGGCAATACGAGTCATTTCGCGGCGAACTTTCCAGAATTGCGGCATTGTGAACCTCACGCAGCGCAAGCGGTATCGTTATTATCCAGAAGGTCACAATATTCGTTGTGCGTCATGAACTGAAAGTTGTGTTTGCGACCAAGCTGCTCTATGTAACCCATAGCCCAGTCAAATCGTTCACGGTTGTCTGCATTCATGCGCACGTCTGTACGTAGTCCGGCATGCAGATAAGGAGACGATTTCTGCATGTTCTTCTCAATAATATTTTCTATCCAATCCGGCATTGCACCTAACAAAAGGGAACTCTGGACCTCTTCACCACTGATCGGGTGCCTGACTCTGCCGGCACTTAGCGGAACTTCCCACACCTGGTGATGTGACTCGCCAGGACGGGTAAAATCCGTAACCGACGGCTTGTAAGCCCTGTCCGGAACATGTCGACAATCTGGTAAAGTTCCGCGTGTCAGTTCAGATCTTTTGAGTTTCTTCACCGGTTCCATACCCGGGTATAGCGAACTGTCTACACGAAAACCCAGTTCATCGATCAATTTCATGATCTGGTTACTCATGTAAAAATCACCCATGGAAATACTCGAAGGACTTCTACCAAAATGCCTGACGAATGCGTCGTGTGACAATCTGATGCAATGCTCGGCCCACTCCTGGTCAACATAGTCAGCAAGCCAGGTTCGCCTGAACCAACGCTGTACGGGACGCCATGGATGCACATGTACACAGATCTCATCGCCATCCTCCAGGAACTTTTCCAGAAGTAAACCGTGCTCCTTGAGAACCCAATCGGCACAACCGAAAAACTCTTCAATTTGCGGGTCAAGACGCAAACACCAGTTATATCGAACAGGCCTACCGGTAGCATCTTCCAGCCTCGGCCTAAGCGAGAGAAGATAATCTGCCAGGTTAAGGAAACCGGGCCATCCCTTATCCACCCCGTTCATCCGGCTCAACACTGATAGACATCATGAATGGTTTAATATTGCCCCCCATAACTACCCCGCTCTGTCGTTTTGTTTTTTCCACAATGAATAGTAGCACCCACGTTTGATTAAGATCATGTTGTTTTACCAACACCACTCCATCACGTATCAATCTACATGAATAAACAAATAACCGCCTCAGGTCAACCACATGCAGATTAATATCAGAGGCAATTTCTCAATCGAGGCATCTGCCTTTCGACTTCAGTGAGACGTTTTATTTCTGAATCAGTCAGCTTTTCCATAGGATCGTTATAAAAAATTTTGTCCTTTACGAAAAACCTGCCAGGCTTAACATGTTTTCCATACTCCTCGTTATACCTCTCCAGGTTAAGTTCATAATCATCATCAAGTCCGATTAGCTTTTTAATCCGTTCCATCGCAGCAACGACATCACCAGTCAGAATCTTGTACGGAACAATCAGCAATCGATCACCACAATAAGTTTCTGCCGACTCTATTTCCCGCATAGCCTTAAGGTAGCTCTGAGAGAAAGCATCAATATCCAGTTTCCTGTTAAAGATTTCCGCTCGTTTCTTGACACTCGCAAACTGTTCATAAGGTGTTTTCAGAGTAACGACAAATGGCACATCAATTTTCCTTACGACTTTGCTTAAGCTGAATACATAGCGAGGTGTTTTATCGTAGAGAAAATCAGATACACGAAACTTATTTTGAACTACAGGGTTGCTTAATGACGTTCCTTTCAGCTTATTCAACAACCAGTAGAATTCATCAAAAGAGTGAGTCGTCAATAATCGGTCACGGTCTTTTCTGTTAATACCCCATCCCATGCGCCTCTCGTCATCTACCAGCCATTCAAAAAACGGATGCTGTGACGAGAAGTTATAAATATCGCTAAGAAGAATGCCGAGTTCAGATCCTGATGCAATTCTTGGGTGCCCGTTCAACAGCTGGGAAAGCAAGGTTGTTCCGCTATGTTCGATCCCGGTCACAACACAGAGAATTGCACAATTCTTCCGGTAGTACTCATCATCAAGAGTAGAACTTCTCAGGAGATTACGAACGACAAGGTATTTTGAGGTGTAACTTTTTTCGACGATTTGTTCTTGTACGCGCCTGCTTTCACGTACAAGCTTTCCAGCAATATTCATTTATTATCATTCTCCGCTTATCCAGGCTTGTTATCGATAGAGACTCACAAAGGAATCATCCCAAGCTCATCGACCGACCATTCTAAATGGAAGTAATCCAACAACCTAATGGCGAGGTTATCTCGCAAATCGACATTGATAGATTAATAACCACTTTCGCTATCAAGAAGTTAATAAAGTAATCATACCAGACAAAAAAAGCTTGCACCAGTTCTGATGCGAGCTTTTATTTTTAATGGAGCCGGCGACAGGAATTGAACCCGCGACCTACTGATTACAAGTCTGCAACGAAATGACGTAAAATCAATTTGTTAGCTATTCTTTTTGGGAATAGAAGCTGACGTAGGAATGCAGTCAGCAGGGGCGTTTGGGTCGGTATATTCCCAGCCTCAATCACAAAGCTCATCCCACTTCTGATTAAACTCAAGCACCTGCCTGAGTGTCTCGTCGGCATCGGCTGAACTCCCAATAATGGGTGAAGTCACAAGGCACAGGTCATTATGGGATAGGATAGACGGTCTTGAAACATAATGAGAGACAATACACCGATATTTATTGATAATCTGCATGGACAATTCAACACCAACACCCAACCACTAACATGCCGCACAGCAAACTGTCTGTCGGACCTAGCGCGTTGTTAGCTACGGCGACGTTCAACCTCGCAGGAATGAAAACTTGTCGCGATAATACGCTCACTTTTTGATCGGCCATCCCACAGCGTTTCGGAACCTTGCCCAAGCGTAGAAAATTTGGGCTCGAATTTTTGAATGAAAATCTTTTTTATAGTCCAACATTTACGACTTTATGGCTCCGGTTCCCATTTGCACAATCTCGATATTGCTGCACCACAGCTGATGTGATACGTGAGAAGTATCAAACAAGAACAAGAGCTTAGAGCACGAGTCGAGGATCGAATCGCCCGCGATTTCCACCACGATTTCCACATTTGTATGGGCGTTGGCCAATAGCTCAACCTCCGAGTTATCGAGGAAGAGTTGATGCGCTAAGTTTAGCGACTCTTGATACTCTGGTCTCTCTGAGGATTTTTTTGTACGGTGAAATATCGACGGGTATAGCACTGGGTCTGCTTTATGATGATAGGATAGTCCTTACGATTCCTCATGCTCAGTATGAAAGTACTCTTATCGGCCTTTTGATGGATAACTAGGCGGTCAATTGCAAGCGGTTTTCGCGCACTTCTGTACCATGATGCAAGTGCAACAACGATTGCGACAAGAGAAGCAGCGGCTGTCAGTGGGTCGATAATAAACTTGAATGCGTCCACCTCGTCCCTCTCAGCCAACGTCAAAGCCAACTGACGTCCAGTTGTAGTTCATCACCCTGTGATCCTCATAATATTGACGTAGTCAAGTGTTTTATTACACCCCAGTTAAGCCACTTTTCTCTGCTCCATCAGTTGCCGATCATAGTCGTTGAGGCTCATGTAGTCCAGGTATGAAGGCAGCCGGCGACTGTTATAAAACATGGAAATGTATTCCAGGATGTCCTGCTGTGCCTCGTAGCGTGACTGGTAGTTCCTCCACTGAACGCGCTCCTGTTTGAGGCTGCCTAAGAAGCTCTCCACGACAGCATATCCCAGCAGTCGCCCTTGCGACTCATG
>NZ_MPRK01000153.1 GCF_002021095.1 Solemya elarraichensis gill symbiont
GTGGAATACGTGCTGACCAGGCATTCGCATCACCCAACTTGGGGGCTCCCGCAATACCCATGCCATGACAGGCGAAACAGCTGCTTTTATAGACTGCTTCACCCTTTACCAGATCCGGTCCCGCAGCTGCAGCCGGAGCTTCAGCAACTGGAGCAGGAGCTGCTGCAGGTGCATCGGGATCGATACCTGAATCCTTCAGCATCTGTACAACAGCGGCTTTCACTTCATCATCGCTCAGAGCCGGATTGCCACCACGTGGAGGCATCGCACCCCTACCGTTAAGGGCCGTGTTCATCATGGCATCCATTCCCAAATCAAAACGGGGCTGCCATGCGGCGTTATCACCGATCTTTGGTGCATTGGCAACGCCAGACGTGTGACACGCGGCACAAGCCATGGCAACCACGTCGGCACCGGACTTGGGCGCAGCCGGGGCTGCAGCTGCATCATCAGCACCCTTACCGGCGACTGCAACGCTGGCTATCGGCGCAAGACGATCTGCAACTGCTTTTTTGGCAATCTCTGCACCAGCTGCATCTTCATCGCTACCACCACCGACCATGTTCGCCATAATGGCAAAGAAAACCGCCAGAATCACAAGCACACCGAGAACTACCCCAAACGTGCGTACGAAGCCTTGATCATCAATTTCTGCAGACACCCTGTGTACCCCTCTATTAATTCAATATGTATTGGAAAATTTTTAACAGGCGAAGTATATCGATTTTCGGCCGTTTTTTGTAGCCGTACGAGTTTTATCGCGGCGAGAAGGCCTTTTCAACATACTTGCGTGTAATGAATCGCAAGACATGGTAGCAATAGTGGAGCATTGAAAGCCCTCTATGCAGCAGGGAAATAGATACCCTCGTACCTGCCACGCTTTTTACCCTGCCGACCATGTGATGTGGCTCAATCAGTGCATCGATAGCAGAGCGATTGTCTGCCTTCGTCATTGCGCGCATACCATTCCGGCCTGGCACCCAACCGAGCAAGCGATGTACTGCAAGCCTGCGCCCGCCTTCAGCAAACACCAGTAAATCACCGGGGTAATAGCGGGAGCAGCGAGCCACTAGCAGCTGGTCTCCATCCCTGATCAGGGGATCCATGCAGTTACCGCTGACGCAGAGTGAGAAGAGCTCTCCCCCATGTTGTGAGGCAAGCAGTTCACAAACCACTTGGTGTTGATGCGCCTTTTCCGGCATCAACCGCCTCCGCATTTACCGCCGCAGCCACCACAACCGCTGTTGATCTCGACCGCGGGACAGAAGGTCTGTGCACCAAACAGTGAAGGTTGCTGATCGCCAAATTGGGCGAAAGCACGTTCGGTCATGTCCGAAGCATTTCTGAATACCGGCGAGTGATTCCAGATATTTTCGATATCCTGAACATGCAAGTTGCCACCTGACCAACGCAGGTGCAGACAGGTCAATACTTCACCGAATGGATCGATAACAAGGGAGTCGAGACCGGAACCGCAATTTTTCGGCACCTTGTCAGCACTGTAGTTCAGAGCTGCCTGTGCGCTTGGAGCTTTGAGTGTTTCGCGTTGATTGCGAGCGCCAAGTTGTCGTCTGCGTGCAATCGCATTGACCGCTTCCCATTGCTCTTCAGTTGGCTGAATTTCCAATGGCTCATTGTCACCATTGTCACGCGGCGCCACCGGGCCCTGCATGGAGAGACGTACGCCAAGTTCCTCGGCAAGATCAATCATCTGTTCGAATTCGTGCCAGTTCCAGGCAGTGGGTGTTGTAATCAGGCTGGTACGCAAGCCGACCGACTTCATGTAGCGGATATTGGAGATGAGTCGTTCGAAACTGCCCTCGACACGGGTTTGCCGGTCGTGGGTTTCAAGCGAAGCACCGTGCAGGCTCATGTCGATATTTATCGGATCCATCTCCTGTTTGATCCTGTCGACAGCCTTTGCTCTCAGGGCATGGCCATTTGACTTGATGCGCACCACGAATCCACGCTCCCGAGCCATCTTCCCGATTTCGAAAAAATGCGGATGCGCCATCGGCTCTCCACCAGTCAGGGAGATGCCGAGCACCTGCATTCTCTCGAGATCATCGAAAAGTACGCGGTACTGATCTAGCGACAGTGGCTTGCCATTAGCGCTCTTGTCGTTATAGCAGTAGAAGCAGGCGAGATTGCAATCGAAAGTTAACTCGAGCATTACCTCATGCAACAGCCTGTTGGTACGAATATTGGCGACCACCGATTTGTACATGTTGACTACTCCCCGGGGACTGTTTCAGGCTGTTCGAGAATGCCCCAGGCGTAGAGCTCCTCGATGTAGTCATCAACCTGCTGTGTCACATTGGCGCTGCCTGTTTCATATTCACTAGACAGCTGCTGAATAATGGCATTGCGTGAACCACTCTCCTTGACCAGTTCCAGCACGCGCAGACCAACACCGTTGACAACCATCACCTCGCCGCGTTCCACCTGTACCACGACACCTTCCGATCCGACTGTGCGAAATCGTGCCCTGCTGCTAATGTTAAGTGTTTCATGCTGCATGCTGTTGCTCCATTCTAGATTTTGCCAATCCACTGGCGAGTTCATTAAACTGCAGCTCTTTACTGAATTGCAGTGTTTGCAGGGGATGCCTGTTAGCCAGGGTGCTCACGACAGCATCAACATTGTCTGCATATTCCGGGATGTTATTGACGAAAGGCATATTTGACAGCAGGGTGACTTGCTGTGAAACAGCTTCCAGCGGCTTGATAATTAGCTTATCGGATTTTTCGATGCGAAAAATGCCGCCCACGGGAAGTGCCTCTCCTGAACCACCGGTCATATTGTGCTGTCGTCTGAACTCACCGGAAAAGGGAACCGGGGTAGCAAGAAAATCGCCCTCTGAATCCCGAAACAGGACGTTAATATCGTCACTGAGAATCGTGGCGCCGCCCTCATGAGCAATGCGAGTCAGGGTCGTCTTGCCTGCGCCAGAAACACCCACAAACAACCACGCGAGTCCATCATGAATGAATCCACCACTGTGCAGCAGACAGCCACCCTGCTTCAACAGGAGATGAGCAGTCGCAACGCGCAGATAGTTTTCGATAACGATTCGGTTAAGAAGAATTTCAGGCGTTTGAATATAGAGCCGGTTGTTCAGACTGTCGGGGGAGAGTGCAACGATGAACTCCAGTTCCGCTATTGCGACTATCGGCCCAAGCGGACTCCAGAAGCGCCACCCTTCACTCGTCATCTGCTCTATTTGCTGCTTATCGAGGGATGCGTGATAGCAGATACTACAAAATACAGACCGGCCAGCACAGCCCGAATTGCTTGAGAATAACCTGGTAATTCCTTGATATTGCTTTTCTATTTGCGTCTCTAGAGACGGCTCTATACCCTCTATCAGGTGCTGAAAACCACCTATGGTGATTGCACCAAGGCTCATTAACAGCTCTCCGACAAAACTCTCTTGCTGTTCACGGCAAGGTCAACTTCCGTAGGTTGCACAGCCACAGGCGACATCTTTTCCAGGATTGGCAGCGCCATCACACGGTGGATTTCCATCACTCACTGCTACACAAGATGATGCCATAACCTCCATCACCTCGACACTGATAACGACAGGTGCCTCCCATGCGGGCTTGCCAGTTTCATCCTGGTGACTCGCTTTCTTCTCATTATTTGCCATTAAGCTATCTCTCAGATATTCCGTTAATTCGGCTAGAAATCGGATTAGTTCAGCACCAGTGCCGGATCACCAAGCAGCCAGTAGATGTTGAGCATAAAATCGTTGACCTGCCCAACCGACTGCGACTGCATCGCGGTCACCGCGCCACCCAAAGAACGGTGCTCGGCAAGCGCAGCGTCGTAGAAAGCCGTTGCCAGGACACCGGCATCTGCGTTCAGCGATTTTCCCGTTGGTGCAACCGAGGCGATCGCTCCCTTGAGAAAACGCCCGCTCACATCAAGTTCAGCCTGATCAGGAAAAACCAGTGTCTCACTGAGGGACTTGTAGCCAGGGTAGTTGCTGTTGCCTGCACTGCAGGTTAACGGCAGAAACAGTGCCTGTCCTATGCTGTTATCAAATGAAGCCACGCCCTCTTTCTTCAGAAACTTGTCCAGCCTGCCTGTCAGACCATGCCCCATATATCCGACCACACTGCTTTCCCAAGTTGAGGCGTCTCTCAGGACCGCTCCGATATCATCCGTTGGATAAAAATAGGCCTCACTGTCATAACCCAGTTGAGTGACATGGGCGGCTGCAGTAGCTACATCTGCGTGAAAGTCACCGGCACTGTCTGGATTATCGGCCGCAAGGACAACACGGCGCATCCACTCCTCATCAAACGTGAG
>NZ_MPRK01000154.1 GCF_002021095.1 Solemya elarraichensis gill symbiont
TTTCCTTTGGCGCTGGCGCACGTCAGAAAAACAGTCTCGCCTAGTGGCTACCGGGGACTACGCGCCTTCGATTCTCTCTCCTTGGCGCGCAGCGTACGAGGTACTCAAGAACGCGGTACTCATACGCGGTGAGATCAATCTCCTCGTCATTCATGCTCACACGTTGACGGGCAGTATCCAGTTTAAGAGGACCACACTGCATCACCGCCTGCGTCCATCCGCCGGTTCTGCGCAGCAACGCGCTCAAACGCGCAATCAGTTCTTGCGGATGGAAAGGCTTAACGAGATAGTCGTCTGCTCCTGCCTCAAGACCCTCGACCTTGCTTTGCCAGGCATCACGCGCCGTCAACACAAGAATGGGGTAATCAAGATCGGCGGCACGCACCTGGCGAATGATTTCGTCGCCCGGCACTCCCGGCAAACCAAGATCAATGGCTGCAATATCAAGTGGATTTTCAAGCGCCTGGAAAAGCCCGTCATCGCCGTCGGGCGCCATATCAACCGCATAGCCACTCTTCTGAAGCAACTCCGCAAGCTGCTCACGCAACCTGTCATCATCTTCTATTACCAGTACACGCACGGCAATCCTCTCAGGGCACCCTGATCACACGCACGTCACCTTTCGAAAGAATTTTGACGCGGTATGCAGGTGGCTTCTTGCCTTTAATCCGCCTGACCGAAAGTACCTTGCCAGGATGTCGTTTGCGAGCTATCGCTGCCGCCTGTTCACGCGAGAGCTCCCTGTGCCCGTTCTCTTTATCGTGAGAACGGGCAGCGAGAGAACCCTGCGCCAGCAGCAGGAAGATCAGCAGTGCAAGTCGTATGTACATTCTTCGAGACTCCTGGCATTGACAATATCTGAACAAGTTGGCTTACCCTTAATGTTCGTTAAGTCCGTCAATCAGTCCATAGAGAAGCATTCCAGCAAAAAAGTCTTCGGCATCGAAATTATCACTGTTCGAGTAGTGATGAACGTGACCACGATGATGATCAAAATTCCTTCCATGCTTATGCTTGTGTGCATGCTTTTTGCCACCGTGGCGATGCTTGTGTGAATGCCTGGTAACGCGATCCCTGTCTCCGCGAACAACAATCACGCTATCATCTTTGCCGCCGTGCTTGTGATGGCCATCCTTTTTGTCAGCAACTGCAGGTGTGACAACCAGTAGTGCCGATATCGCTGTTGCAACTGAAATAAGTCGAAGTTTCATTCTGTTTCTCCTGTTGAGTCATTCGTTCTTACTGTGGCTAACAGACTAGACGAGTCACCCTGAACAGAAGATGAACAAAGAAAACTTTTACCACTTCATCAGATTCCACATCTGCGTGTCTTGAGAGTGTGGATCGGCTCCACCGTCGTTGACAGTCCCGTCAGCATCCGTGTCATCGAAAATGTAGACCGGCCCGTGCTTGGGGTCGATCTCGGTACGATAGAGGCCACCATCACGGCGGCACTCATAAACAGTTGCATTCTCCCCCTTGACGACAGTGACATTGTGTCGTGCCGGGGCAGACTCTTCCTGTTTTCTGCGCTGCTCCTCAGCAAGGTAGCGTTTAAGCGTCACGTCCCCCGGCTTTTCCAGTTTTGGCGGTGGTGGTGCCACGACCTGGTCAGCGGCTGTAACTGCTCCACTGGAGAGCAATACAAGACATATGCTGTATACAATCGGTTTCATATCAAATCCTGTTTAAAGCTCCATCAGCAGATCTTTTTCTGCTTCGGAAGGTTCAAGGCTACGCCCTTCATAGTGTTTGAATATTGCTTCAACGACCTCTTCAGGATCGTCGATTATCTGAATCAGATCAAGGTCCTTTTCACTGATAGTGCCATGATGCAACATGGTTTTTTCAAACCAATCGATCAGGCCTGACCAGAAATCCCTCTCTACAAGGATAATCGGGATGCGGCGGCTCTTGCCAGTCTGGATCAGGGTGACGATCTCGGCGAACTCGTCGAGTGTGCCAAAACCACCGGGCATGACAATATAGGCGACTGCATGCTTGACGAACATCACCTTGCGCGCAAAAAAGTGCGTAAAATCAAGGCTGATGTCCTGGTAGTGGTTTGCGGCCTGCTCCTTCGGCAGTGAGATATTGAGACCGATACTGGGCGCCTTGCCCATCTTGCCGCCCCGGTTGGCCGCCTCCATGATGCCGGGACCGCCGCCAGAAACGATGGCAAAACCGGCTTCCGAGCAGAGTCGCGTGATTGTCACCGTCTTTTCATACCAGGGATGCATCTCCGGCGTACGTGCCGAACCGAAAATACTGATCGCAGGCTGTATTGACTGTAACTTCTCGAAACCGCCTACAAATTCGGCCATGATCTGGAAAACTCGCCAGGACTCATGTGCCGGGCGCTGAGACATGTTTTCGATTTTGCTATTTTTTTTATCCATTGCCACTAAATCAGGTTACTTTTTGTGTGCTGATCTGGATAATACCACTTCCTGACAAACCACGGCGCCAGTGATGCTGGACCGACTTACTCGACCGATACAATTGTCCACTCACCCTGAAACAGATACCGGAATAACTCGCTGATGGCTGCCAGAAGGCTCAATCCGGAACAGCAGTCTGCGGTTCACCACCTTGGCTCACCTCTACTCGTGCTGGCCGGTGCCGGCTCTGGCAAGACGGGTGTGATAACACACAAAATTGCCTGGCTGATTGAAAAGGCAGGCATACCGGCACACGCGATCATGGCCGTCACTTTCACCAACAAGGCAGCGCGAGAGATGCGCGGCCGTGTCAGCAGCCTGATCGAGAGTGGCAAGGCGCGTGGCCTCAAGGTGAGTACTTTCCACCAGCTGGGGCTGACAATCCTGCGCAAAGAGCATCAACATGCGGGGCTGAAATCGGGCTTCACCCTGCTCGATGAACAGGATACCGGCCCATTGGTGCAGGAACTGCTGCGCAACGCGGATGATGACGACAAGTCTGACAGTATCCGCTGGAAAATCTCCGAGTGGAAAGGCAAGCTGATCACGCCCTCACAGGCTGTCAGCATGGCTGAAGACGCCCTCGAACTGCGCGCTGCACAATGTTACGGCGCCTACGAACGCACCCTCAGGGCATACAATGCAGTCGATTTTGATGACCTGATTCGCCTCCCGGTACTGCTATTTCGTGAGCACCCGCAAGTCCTCGAGGCGTGGCAAAATCGGATTCGCTACCTGCTTGTCGACGAATACCAGGATACCGATCTCAGCCAGTATGAACTGGTCAAGCAGATTGCCGGCATCAGACAGGCTTTTACCGTGGTCGGTGATGACGACCAGTCAATCTACGCATGGCGCGGCGCAAATCCCGAAAACCTGCACCAGCTACAGCAGGATTTTCCAATGCTGAAGGTGATCAAGCTTGAACAGAATTACCGCTCCGTCAGCACCATACTCGATGCTGCTAACAGCCTGATTGCCAACAACCCACACCTTTTCGAGAAACGCCTGTGGAGCCAACTTGCACAGGGAGAGAAGATCCAGGTGATCCAGTGCAAGGGAGAGGAACAGGAAGCCGAGCAGGTCGTTTCAGATATTCTGATGCACAAGTTCCAAGGCAGGAAGCTCGGCGATATCGCCATTCTCTATCGCAGCAATCACCAGGCACGTGCCTTCGAGAAAGCGCTGCGCCACCATGACCTGCCCTATTTTCTCAGCGGCAGTCTCTCCTTTTTCGGACGTGCCGAGGTCAAGGATGCCATGGCCTACCTGCGCCTGATTGCCAATCCAGACGACAACACCGCGTTTCTGCGCATCATCAATATACCGCGACGTGATATCGGCCCGGCCACGCTGGAAAAGCTTGCACACTACGCCAATGAGCGTGATATCAGCCTGCTCTCGGCATGCCGTGAATTCGGCATCAGGGAGTCGATCGACGAACGTCGCTGCAAGCGTCTGCACGCCTTTGCCGACTGGATTGAAACCTTCCAGCGCATGGCACTCGACGAGGGTGTCCCCGGCAGCCTTCTGCAGGCCCTCAACGAAATCGAATACCCCGACTGGCTGCGCGAAAAGAGCACCTCGGAAGCAGTTGCCATGAAACGCTGGGAAAACGTACTGGAACTGGTCAACTGGCTCAAGAAGCTCGAGGAAGAGAAAGAGGCTGAACCACTGGAACTGGTCAACCATCTGGCATTGATGGACATCCTCGAACGCCAGGATGAGGGCAGCGACACGGACCGCGTCAATCTGATGACCCTGCACGCCGCCAAGGGACTCGAATTTCCCGTGGTCTATCTAGTCGGTATCGAGGAGGGAATCCTCCCTCACCAGAATAGTATCGATGACGAGAATATCGAGGAAGAG
>NZ_MPRK01000155.1 GCF_002021095.1 Solemya elarraichensis gill symbiont
TTGACAAGAGATGCGCCCGCGGCTACCGCCTCTTTCATCACTGCCGCTTTACTGGTGTCGATAGAGACCGGTGTATCCAAACGCTGTGAGACAGCTTCTATGACAGGGAGTACCCGATCGAGTTCCTGCTGTTGGGTAACGGCTTTGGCACCAGGTCGCGTCGACTCACCACCGATATCAATAATGGCTGCACCGGCAGACACCATCTGTTCTGCCTGTGCCAACGCCCTATCGAGCTGCGTATAGGCACCGCCATCAGAGAAGGAGTCGGGAGTTACGTTGAGTATGCCCATGACCTGCGGGGATGAGAGGTCAATGATACGATCGAGACAGTTGAGTTGCATCAATTGAAAACAGGCTGCCGGGTCAGGGCCGGCAGCCCGGACTGTTAGTGTTGGCTTGCAGGATCGCCGATGGTGCCGTCATCTTTCTTGGCACCTTTTTCATCGCTGGCGCCTTCATCCTTGCTGGCAGCCGATTGGCCTGAACCCGATTGATCATCATCAGGTTCTGTCCAACCCTCGGGCGGACGCGGAGTCTTACCCGATATGATGTCTTCAATCTGCTTCTTGTCGATGGTCTCGTACTTCATCAGGGCATCAGACATCGCATGCAGCATGTCGGTGTTCTCCTTGAGAATAGTCTCGGCACGATCATAGTTGCGGTCGATAAAGGCACGAATCTCTTCATCGATCGCATGCGCGGTATCATCCGAAACATTCTTGTGCGTGGTCACCGAGCGACCAAGAAAAACCTCTCCCTCTTCCTCGCCGTAAGCGAGTGGGCCAAGGCGTTCGGAGAGACCCCAGCGGGTGACCATGTTGCGTGCAAGGTCTGTCGCGCGTTCGATATCATTCGACGCACCGGTGGTGACGCTCTGCGGGCCAAAGATCATCTCTTCAGCGATACGCCCGCCAAACAGGCTGGAGATCTGGCTTTCGAGATACTCCTTGCTGTGGCTGTACTTATCCTCTTCAGGCAGGAACATGGTCACACCCAGAGCACGGCCGCGTGGCACGATACTCACCTTGTAAACTGGATCATGTTTCGGCACGTTGAGACCAACGATGGCATGACCTGCCTCGTGGTAAGCCGTCAGTCGGCGCTCATCTTCGTTCATTACCATGGAACGGCGCTCGGCGCCCATCATGATCTTATCCTTCGCCTTCTCCATATCATCCATGTCGACGCTGTGCTTGTTGGAACGCGCAGCAAAGAGAGCGGCCTCGTTGACCAGGTTCTCGAGATCGGCGCCGGAGAAACCGGGGGTACCGCGAGCAATCACGCCTGCATTAACGTCGTCACCGGCAGGCACCTTGCGCAGGTGTACCTTGAGAATCTGTTCACGGCCACGGATGTCGGGCATCGGAACCACGACCTGGCGGTCGAAACGGCCCGGACGCAGCAGTGCAGGATCGAGTACATCAGGACGGTTGGTTGCAGCGATGACGATGACGCCCTCGTTGCCTTCGAAGCCATCCATCTCGACCAGCAGCTGGTTGAGTGTCTGTTCACGTTCATCGTGTCCGCCACCGAGGCCTGCGCCACGATGGCGACCGACAGCATCGATCTCATCGATAAAGATAATGCATGGTGCGTGTTTCTTGGCCTGTTCAAACATGTCACGAACACGCGAGGCACCGACACCGACAAACATCTCGACAAAGTCGGAACCTGCAATTGTAAAGAAAGGAACCTTGGCTTCACCGGCAATAGCACGTGCGAGCAGAGTTTTACCTGTACCGGGTGCACCGACCATCAACACGCCCTTGGGAATCTTGCCGCCAAGTTTCTGGAACTTGGATGGATCACGCAGGAAGTCGACCATCTCGACGACCTCTTCCTTGGCCTCGTCGGCACCTGCTACATCGCCAAAGTTGACCTTGATCTGGTCCTCATTGAGCATACGGGCTTTGCTCTTTCCGAACGACATGGCGCCCTTGCCGGCACCACCGCCCTGCATCTGGCGCATGAAAAATATCCAGATACCGATAAGAATGAAGAGTGGCAGCAGGTTGAGCAGCAGCTGTTCCCACATGGATGGCGGATCGATTGCTTCGGCACTGAACTCGACGTTATTCTTCAGCAGGTCGCTGATGAGACCATCGTCACCCGGGCTGTCGGTATGAAAGCGCTGGCCATCATGCAGAACGCCATCGATAGAACGGCCGTAGGCATCCATCTTGACGGATTTGACCTTGTCGTCGTTGACCCAGGTGATAAAGTCGGAATAGCTCACTTCGCCGGAAGAACCGGGCGACTGGGTGAAGCTGTTGAAAACCGACATCAGCACTACTGCGATGACGACCCAAAGAATCAGGTTTTTTGCCATATCACTCAATGTTTATTCCTCGATCCGGTACCAATTCCGGACATTTTCGATCCCGCATAAGTGCAAGATTATACCTTTAATCCGCGTGCGACTACGTAAACTTCACGACTTTTCGCACGTGATGCTTGTGGTTTTCTGGTCACCACGCGTTGAAAATTGCTGCGCAATTCCCTGTAAAACTCGTCAAATCCCTCACCCTGAAACACTTTTGCAACAAAATCGCCCCCGGGTTTGAGGTTATTGCACGCAAAATCGAGCGCCAGTTCGCACAGGTACATCGAACGCGGCTGGTCAATTACGGCCATCCCCGTAATATTGGGGGCGATGTCGGAAATTACAACATCAACCTGGCGACCATCGAGTGCCTGAACAAGCGCATCATGCGGCTTCTTTTCGGTAAAGTCACCCTCGATGATGGTCACGCCGGGAAGCGCATCCATGGGCAGACTATCAAGAGCGAAAACCATGCCTTCATCGCCGACCAGTTTTGCAGCAACCTGGCTCCAGCCTCCGGGGGCCGCACCGAGATCTACAACCACCATACCGGGCTTGATCAGGCGGTCTTTTTCTAATAGTTCCAACAACTTGTAAGCCGCACGTGAACGATAGCCTTCACGCTGTGCCTGCTTTACATAGTGATCGTTGATATGGCGCTGCATCCAGCGCCCGCTGCTTTTTGACCTAGCCAATTCTTCTGTCTACCTGGATAATAATTGCTGATTTCTCAGCCAGTTGGGGTAGAATGCGCTGCCTGATCCCTTAATGCAAGGCAATTGCCCCCTTTCACACGAGTCCAATATGACCATTTCAGCATCCCAGAAACGCCACCTTCGCAGCCTGGCGCACCACCTGAAGCCCGTTGTCTCAGTCGGCCAGCATGGCCTGAGTGAGAATGTTTTCGCCGAACTTGAGATTGCGCTCGATTTTCATGAACTGGTTAAGGTGAAAATCAGCGGTGCAGACCGTGAAGACAAGAAGACGATGATCGAGACGATCAGTGAAACCTGCGGTGCCTACCTGGTACAGACCATTGGCCATGTCGCCGTCTTCTTTCGGCGCAATGCCAAAAAACCAAAAGTCGCACTCCCGAAAGAGTAACGACTCATAACAATCGGGGTCGAAGTAAAATCCTTTCAGAGTTTTATTCCGGCCCTTGTCAGTTCACCCTCAGGGCATATCGTCGACCTGCGCACCCTCTTTCTTGACCGGCATCAGGTCTTCCTTGTTGATACCCAGCATCAGTACCGCAACACTCGCTACGAAGATGGATGAGTAGGTTCCGACAATCACGCCAATCAAGAGCGCGAATGCAAAGCCGTGGATAATCTCACCACCAAGGAAGAAGAGCGCCAACAGCACCAGCATGGTTGTCAGCGATGTCACAAGAGTACGAGACAGTGTCTGGTTCAGCGATGAATCAATAATCTGCTGCGGCGATCCCTTGCGCATCTTGCGGAAGTTTTCACGAATACGGTCGTAAACAACAATGGTGTCATTTAGCGAGTAGCCGATAACAGCGAGAAGCGCTGCCAGTACCGGCAGGTCAAATTCCATCTGCAGAAGCGAAAACAGCCCGATGGTAATCAGCACGTCGTGTACCAGTGCGATCAAGGCGCCAACCGAGAAGCGCCATTCAAAACGCAGCATGACGTAAATAGAGATGGCGATCAGTGCGTAGAGCATTGCCAGGCCGCCATCCTCAGTTAGCTCATCGCCCACTTGCGGTCCGACAAATTCGACACGGCGAAGTTCGAGCTCAGCCCCGGCAGATGTGTTAAGCGCTTTAAAGACATCATAGGAGAGTGTCTTGTCAGAAACGCCCACACGCGGCGCCAGGCGAACCAGGATGTCGCGCGGCGTACCGAACTGCTGCACGATGGCATCACCATAACCGGCCGTTTCTAGTTGGCCACGCACTTCACTGAGCTCAACCGCC
>NZ_MPRK01000156.1 GCF_002021095.1 Solemya elarraichensis gill symbiont
TTTCCTTTGGCGCTGGCGCACGTCAGAAAAACAGTCTCGCCTAGTGGCTACCGGGGACTACGCGCCTTCGATTCTCTCTCCTTGGCGCGCAGCGAGGGAGAAACCGATGCAACAGACCAAAATCCTGCTGGATGAGAAAGACCTGCCAGATCACTGGTATAACGTCGTCGCGGACATGCCAAATGCCCCGGCCCCCTACCTTGGGCCTGACGGCAATCCGGTTCCTCCCGAAGCAATGATGCAGATTTTCCCCGAGGCACTGGTTATGCAGGAAGTCTCGGCAGAGCGCTGGAACCCGATCCCGCAGGAAGTACGTGAAGCACTCACCATGTGGCATCCCTCGCCGCTGATTCGTGCCCACAGGCTTGAGAAGGAGCTTGGTACTCCTGCAAAGATCTACTTCAAGAACGAGTCGATCAGCCCTGCAGGATCACACAAGCCCAACACCGCAGTGGCACAGGCCTATTACAACAAGGAAGCTGCATCAAGCGCCTCACCACGGAAACCGGTGCCGGCCAATGGGGCTGCTCACTGGCACTGGCCGGACAGATGTTTGGCATCGACGTACGCGTCTTCATGGTCAAGATCAGCTATGAGCAGAAACCCTACCGCCGCTCCCTGAGGAAAACCTGGGGCGCAGAGGTCTTCCCCAGCCCGACTGACATGACCGAGGCAGACAGAACAATTCTTGCCCAGCATCCTGACTCGCAGGGCTCGCTCGGCATCTCCATTTCCGAGGCGGTCGAGGAGGCTGCAGGCCGTGATGACACCAACTATGCACTTGGCTCAGTACTCAATCACGTCTTGCTGCACCAGACCATCATCGGCCTTGAAGCAAAGAAACAACTGGAAATGGTCGGTGACTATCCGGACATGATTTTCGCCCCCTGTGGTGGCGGATCAAACTTCGGCGGTATCGCCTTCCCCTTCTTCGCTGACAAGGCGGCCGGCAAGAAGATTGACCTGGTGGCAGTAGAGCCAAGCTCGTGCCCTACTCTCACCAAGGGCGTCTACGCCTACGATTTCGGTGACACTATCGGTCTGACGCCACTAATGAAAATGTTCACACTCGGACATGACTTCATGCCACCTGGTATCCACGCGGGTGGCCTGCGCTACCATGGCGACTCGGCTCTGGTAAGCCAGCTCTACAAGGAAGGGCTGATCGACGCAATGGCGGCCCCCCCAACTGGAAACATTTGAAGCAGGTGTTCAGTTCGCCCGTACCGAAGGCATCGTACCGGCACCTGAGTCCTGTCATGCAATCGCAGGTGCGATTCGTGAAGCAAAACGCTGCAAGGAAACCGGCGAAGCCAAGACTCTACTGTTCAACCTCTCGGGACACGGCCATTTCGACATGAGTTCCTTCGAGCGTTACATCGCCGGCGAACTGTCCAATTTCGACTACCCGGAAGAGGCAATCAAGGAGTCACTACAGCATCTGCCGAACGTCGGCTAATACGGGCTTCTTACGTCATGCCGGCCTTTAGCCGGCATCTTTTTGTCTGTGACGTGCAGCGACACCAATTACCCGGCGTGCAACGCCATATCAATATAGATCTCACGCAACTTGCCTGTCATCTCTCCGGGCAAACCATTTCCGAGAGTCGCAGCATCAATCTTAATGACCGGCATCACGAAGGTCGTGGCCGATGTAACAAAAGCCTCTGCAGCCTCGTATGCTTCCGCCGGGGTGAAGGGACGCTGTTCCACACTGAAATCATTCTCATCAGCCAGCGCCATGACGGCGTTGCGAGTAATGCCATGCAAGATATCGTTGCTCAATTGACGTGTAACGATCGTTCCCTCTCGCGTGATGATCCAGGCATTATTGGAAGTCCCCTCTGTAACATAGCCGTCCGGGTCCAGCATCCATGCATCCTTGGCCCCCGCCATCTTTGCCTCCATCTTTGCCATGCAGGGGTAGAGCAGGCCAACGGTTTTGATATCGCGTCGCTGCCAGCGCAAGTCCGGAACAGTAATCACATCGATTCCTTGTTCGGCGTTTGGATCATCAAGCAGGTTTTTTGATTGTGTGAACATCACCAGGGTTGGTGTAACGTTTTCAGGGTAAAAGAAGTCCCGGTCCGCTGCGCCGCGTGTAATCTGCAAATAGACCAGTCCCTGCTCAATACTGTTTTCAGCGACCAGTCTTTTCAGTATCGATTCTATCTCGACAGCAGTACAAGGCGCCGCCATATCGAGTTCACCCAGCGAACGATGCAGTCGCAACATGTGTCCCTGGGTATCGATCAGTTTTCCGTTGAGAACCGAGACAACCTCGTAGATTCCATCGGAAAAGAGAAAGCCCCGGTCAAACACGGAAACTTTCGCTTCATCTTCCGGCAGGTATTCACCGTTGACGTAAACAATACGACTCATAATGACTATCCTTTTTCGGGCTGATCCAAAGTGTGCCTGACTAGCCTGACTTCCAGGCAAACAGCAGCATAACAGCACCGACTGACGCCAATGCAGCAGAAACCACCTGGCCAGCCATGACTGTCAATGCGGCTGGCGGCATACCGGCCACAACAGCGGCCGTGATCAGTAACGCACCGCCAGAAACAGTCGCTTTCATCTTACGGTTGGAACGCGTGATTTGCTCACGCATCTTCTCCAGTTCAGCAGATTGCCACTGAATACTAAGACGTCCCTGCTCAGCATCCTTCAGAACTTTATAGGCGAGCGCAGGAAGCTCCGGTAACTGCTCAGAGGCTTTCGGCAGGTGTTTTTTCACACGCCTTAAAAATGATTTTGGTCCGAACTGCTCATCCATCCAGCGTTCAAGAAAGGGTTTCGCCGTTGTCCACAGGTCGAGTTCAGGATAGAGCTGGCGCCCGAGTCCCTCGATATTGAGCAGGGTCTTCTGCAGCAGTACCAGCTGCGGCTGCACTTCCATGTCGAAACGACGTGCCGTCTGGAACAGACGCAGCAGAAAATGGCCAAATGAAATCTCGGAGATCGGCCTGTCGAAAATCGGCTCGGAAACAGCACGGATCGCAGACTCGAATTCATCCACTCGCGTATCAGGCGGTACCCAGCCAGATTCGACATGAAGTACTGCAACACGATTATAGTCACGGTTGAAAAAGGCCAGCAGGTTCTCGGCAAGGTAGCGCTGATCCTCGACCGTCAGGGTTCCCATAATGCCGAAATCGACACCGACATAACGTCCATCATCTTCAACGAAGATGTTGCCCGGGTGCATGTCGGCATGGAAAAAGTTGTCGCGGAATACCTGCGTGAAAAAGATCTCAACGCCGCGTTCGCCAAGCATCTGCATGCTGATGCCCTTGACCTGGAGTGTTTCAACGTCGCTCACCGGGGTGCCGTAGATACGCTCCATCACCATCACGTTGGGACGGCAATACTCCCAGTGCACCTGCGGCACATAGAGCATCTCCGAGTTATCGAAGTTGCGCCTCAACTGCGAGGCATTGGCTGCCTCGCGCATCAGGTCGAGCTCGTCGAAAATGGTCTTTTCATACTCTTCGACCACTTCAACCGGACGCAGGCGTCGTGCCTCTTTTGAATATTTCTGCGCCAGGCGCGCAATCAGGAACAACAGGTCGATATCCCGGCGAATGGTTTTCTCGATACCGGGACGCACCACCTTGACGACGACATCTTCACCACTAAGCAAGGTCGCAGTGTGTACCTGTGCAATTGAGGCTGATGCCAGAGGCTCGCGCTCGAAGCGGGCAAAGACATGGTCGACCGAGTCACCAAGCGCTTGCTCGATCAGGCGTGTGGAGTGAGCTGCCGGAAAAGGCGGTACCTGGTCCTGTAACTTGGCAAGTTCGTCAGCAATATCGTCCGGCAGCAGGTCTCTGCGTGTTGAGAGGATCTGCCCGAATTTGATAAAAATAGGCCCGAGGTCTTCCAGTGAACGCCGGATACGGAAACCGTAGGGCGCGGACGCTTCTGACCTAAACCAGAAAAATGGCGAAAAATATTTCAGAAATCTGAGCGGCCGAAGCAGATGTGCAGAAAGCACAATCTCGTCCAGGCCATGGCGCAACAGCACCCAGCTGATATGCGCAAGGCGCACACTCTCACGTACACCGATCATGAAGTTCCGCCCTGTTTTATCTTGCTTGCGAGCAGGTCAATTCGTGCCTGCAGACGTTCAACCGCATCTCGCGTCTCGTCAACCGCGTCACGCCACTCCTCGACCTCGTACGCGGTCGGCAAAAGCTGACTCTCCTCGGTGAGGTACTCGCCAAGCGCTGCATTGAGATGCTTTCTGCCACGCCATG
>NZ_MPRK01000157.1 GCF_002021095.1 Solemya elarraichensis gill symbiont
AACGATATCGCCAAGTCGGCCATGCCCTCTTACCTGAAAACACTTATAAATGGTGACGGCCGAATTCCCATTGAGATTGTACTAGGCAACGATTTTGAAATGGCCGAAGCACGTTCACGACAACAAGCCCTTCTCAAGCGGGGAGTCGACTGTTACCTGACAAGTCATTCGGAAACACTGAAACCGGATGGGCAGCCGATGTCCTTTCCGTTTCAAAGCCTTTTCAACAGGACCTCTGCCCTGTTAATGAACAGTAGTGTAGAAGCACTAATACTTTCCGTGCAGACAAATGAATTTTTACAAACCGGGCTACCTGTAAACCAGGTCAACAAGTTGATTCATATTAATGATGAGATTAGCGATTGGGAGGATCCGGGCGTCCGGCTTGAAACAGCCTCACATAATCTGGTTGAGCAGATTGAGCACTATCTGGGAACATAAAAACTCCCATTAACAGCACCAGTGGGATTGTCTCACACCATCTAATCACAACTCACATCATTGATTTCCGAGGAATGTAATCCTCTGTTTCTACTGCCAAGATTGCGCGTACGCTGATAACCATGTATATTTTCTGGTAATTGCCATTAACTCATCTATAGTCATAAACATTCAATAGATAAGCCGTCCAAAGAGATAGCGTCACTTGATATACACCCTATGATGATCTCAACCAGGAAGGCGCGGTATTTCATTGGATACCTGCATGAGGAGGAAACCCGAAGATGTTCAAAAAAGATTCCCATAAAAAAAGCAAGTTTCAATCGTTGGCCTCACTATCTTTAAAATCAGTCGTTATCGGTGGCATACTCGGTATCATTTTCTGGGGTGGCTTTAATACCACCCTTGAAGCAACAAATAGTATGGAATTCTGCCTCTCCTGCCACGAGATGAAAGATACTGTCTACCAGGAATACAGGGACACGATTCACTTCAAGAATCCGTCCGGCGTACAGGCAACATGTGCCGATTGTCATGTTCCAAAAGAGTGGATTCATAAATTTGTGCGCAAAGTCCGTGCAGTCAGCGAGCTATATCACAAGGCGATGGGAACAATTGATACACCGGAAAAATTCAATCAGCATCGCTGGAAGATGGCCAATCGCGTGTGGGATAGCATGCGGGAAACCGACTCACGCGAATGCCGTAATTGCCATGCATTCGACACCATGGACCTAAGTGGCCAGGATCGCTATGCACGCAAGCGTCACGAACGTGCCTTGGAGAGAGGTCAAACCTGCATAGACTGTCATACAGGGATTGCACACAAGGAGCCTAAAGAACCGGATGAACTGGCAAAACTGGAAAAGGAGTAACGCGGTCATGGTTAAGAATTTACTCTTCACCCTTTTCATCACCCTCCTCTCGTCAGGTGCTGCCAGTGGATTGAGCTCTCTTGATTCACAATTGATTGATGCCTCGGTAGCGGGCAACCAGGCACAGGTTGAACAACTCCTCGACCAGGGGGCCGACATCAATGCTGTCTCGAAAGCCCTGAAAACACCCTTGATGTTCGCAGCGGAGGAGGGCCATATAGAGATAGTCCGCCTGTTACTTGAAAGGGGTGCAAATATTCATGCCAGGACAGTCGACGGTTGCAGTGCACTTTTCTGGTCAACCGGCGGTCGACACCCCATGATCGTAGATCTTCTTCTACAGCATGGTGCTGACACCAACTCAGTCACACGTAGTGGCTATAGCTCTCTGCATAATGCAGCTGAAAACAACCAAACAGAAATCATACAGTTGCTGCTTGATAAAGGCAGTCAACCGGACGCTCCCGATGAGAAAGACAACTCTGCGCTCATGCTTGCAGCAGACAAGGGGCACACAGCAGCCGTTGAGCTGTTAGTTACAGCAGGATGTCTACGGCGCCTCAGCCCTTATGAAAGCCTCTGCTGGTGGGCATTTACCTATAGTTAAGCAACTCATCCTTGCCGGATCAGACGTAGAACTCAGAGACCTGGACGGTGCAACCGCTTTGCTCTGGGCAGCTGAAAACGGTCACACCGATGTCATAGCAGAACTGATCCAGCATGGAGTCGATGTCAACAGTACGAACGACGAAGGATGGAGTGCGCTGATAGAAAGTAGTAACAGAAGCCATCTGCAGTCAGTTCAATATCTGCTGGCAAACAAGGCAGATAAAAACCTGTCTGATACTAACGGGATGACAGCTCTTGACTATGCGAAGATGCGAGGTGATATTGCGATAATCACTGCACTGGAAACTGATTAGATGGAATAGCCTCTATTGGCAGTGACTTGAAGAGACCTGTGCTTTTCGAAAAGGCATCGTGTGGGAATTTATGAAATTCCCTTCTCCTGAAAAAAGGGCTTGTACTTCATATCCTCAACAAGAATATGGTGTGTCCACCAGTCATTGAGAAAATCCAGTACCAGCTGAGATCCTTTATATTTCTCGCCAGTCGCTACACTTTCTGAAAAGCGTTCCAATACCGTCATGAAGTCTTTGTTCGCTTCCGTGTGACTATCTAAATCCGGATACCCGTATTTTTTCATACTGAAGATGAAGAGTTGAGTACTCCTTCAATGCGAGCAAATTGTCGCGGTCAGATATAAACAGGTGTGCGTCATCCTGATTGTCGGACAACATGTTTATCAAGCTGATGATTTTCTGATGTTGTTCATCCAGCTTGCGAACACCAACACTGAATTCCTCACTCCATTCCATTCTGTGCATATAATAATTCTCGTCTATCCATGAGAAAAATGTAAATACGCCTCAACCGTGCAAAATTGCACCTCTCCTGTTGCCTGTTTGCTGAGGATTGATTAGATGACCGCTAACGGCCCGTAGCGGATATTTAGTCTCTCTTCAACAAAGGACAAAATCCCTTTTTTTGCAGATTCTCCTCAATGTGGCCGGCAAACCCGGCGCCAGCCTCCGCGTAGATATTGAACACACAGGTTGCACCAGCCTTACTCAACAGCACATCCTCATCCGGATAGCGTGCTGTAGCGGCGACGCGGCCTTTGAAGGCCTTCTCACGTAGCTGTGCCAGGGCATCCAAATTAGCCTCCAGATTAGGTAGTGCCAACATCACTAACTCGATGCCGTGATCCTTGTGAATATTGTCCCAGAAGTCTGCATCACTGGGGTCACCGCGCATCACGTTGCGCCCCTCCTCCTGAAGTCGCCGGACTCGCTCGGTGTCGAAATCTACGCCCACCACGGTATCGCCGTACAACTCACGCATCTTGTCATAAGCGCCAGAACCTACCCGGCCCATGCCGAAGATAGCAATCTTTGCACTGAGAGTATCCAGCTGTTGGTCGTCGGGCAGGCGTTCCTTACGCTGAAACCTTAGCCAGAAGAGCCGGTAAGTGCTGTAGATTTTGTCGTCCTGGCTACTAAGACGTGCAGCAATCACGAACGATAGTGAAAGCGCGATTGCAATCACCACTAGCCATTGTGCATCAATCCAGCCATTGGTCACACCAATAGCTGCCACGATCAGACCAAACTCGCTGTAATTGCTGAGATTCAGAGTCGCCAGCAAAGAGGTGCGCGCACGAAGTTTGAAGCGGGTCATCAAGGCATAAAAGAGCGCCGACTTGATGAACACGAAGGGCACCAACAGCAGCCCTATCATCAGCGCCTCAAGCGAGAGCTGTCCAGTCATGCCGATGGAGAGAAAGAAGCCCACCAGGAACAGGTCTTTGAAACCCAGCATTGTTTTAGACATCTCGGCGGCTTTGGGATGAGTAGAAATCAACAAACCCATGATCAGCGCACCGAGGTCATCCTTTACACCACCCATCTCGAACAGCTCTGCCCCGCCCAAGGCGAGTACCAGACCGTAGAGAATCAGCAATTCCCCGTGGCCGGTACGCTGTAACAGCAGGTGGAACAGGGGGCGCATTGGGATCAACAAGAACAGCAGGAGCGCCCAGGGCGAAGGCAATTCGCCGGTGGATGCCGCCAGAAATACCACCGCGGCCAGGTCCTGCATTACCAGGATGCCAATGGCGATACGGCCATGCAGGGCCTTCATCTCACCCTTTTCCTCCAATGCCTTGACCACGAACACGGTACTGGAAAAGCTCAGGGCAAATGCCAACATCAGGGCCATCTTGAAATCCAGGCCGGTGAACAGGGGCATGCCGATCAGGGCGAGTAAGAAAATACCCAGTCCAAAGATAGCGATCACCAGGCCGATATGTATGCT
>NZ_MPRK01000158.1 GCF_002021095.1 Solemya elarraichensis gill symbiont
GGAGGGAGGTCGGCGGACTTTCTAACCAGCTTGCTGCACACATGGAACTCGATAATCCTGCTCACCAGAAGCTGGTGCGAGAGTTCTGGGATTCTCCAGCCATACCGGAGAAGGCCGGTTACAAGGCTGTTGACCTGTTTGATGCTGTGCACGCTGGGGAGGTCAAGGCTGTCTGGATTATGGCGACTAATCCCGTTGTCAGTCTGCCGAATGCCGACAGGGTTGCCGAGGCACTGCAGCGCTGTGAACATGTCATCGTTTCTGATGCGATGAGCAATACAGACACAATGGCTTACGCAAATATCAAGTTGCCTGCATGCACCTGGGGTGAGCGAGATGGCACGGTCACCAACAGTGAACGGCGTATCTCTCGTCAACGTCCATTTCTTCCGGCAGCAGGAAATTCTATGCCTGACTGGTGGATCATTTCTGCCGTTGCACACAAAATGGGCTTCGAAAATCATTTTCAATACTCCAATAGCGCCGATATCTTCATGGAGCATGCTGCGCTTTCCGGTTATCAGAATAACGGCGATCGGTTGTTCGATATCAGCGCCTTCGCAGCCCTTGGCAAAAAGGGTTATGGCACACTCCAACCAACACAGTGGCCACTTACGGCAAGTCTTGATTCAAAACCTTTCAACAGTGCTGATTTTTCAACAAGCGATCACAAGGCACAGCTGATTCCTGTCACGCCGCGCCCTCCCATGAGTAAGGTCAATGCAAGCATGCCATTCATATTGAATACAGGTCGTGTGCGTGATCATTGGCACACAATGACCAGGACAGCCCTGTCGCCAAGATTGTCCTCCCACCGCTTCGAACCTTTTGTAGAGATACATCCGCACGATGCCACCACCCAATCACTTCAGGATGGTGATCTCGCGGAGGTTTTCAACCACGATGGGTCTGTCATTGTTCGCGTGCAAGTCACCGACAAGCAGGGTGCCGGTAGCCTGTTCGTGCCAATGCACTGGACCAATGAGTTCAGCGCCAGCGGACGAGTCGGCGCATTGGTTGCGCCAAATACCGATCCGATATCCGGTCAACCAGAAAGTAAGCATTCAGTCGCTGCAATTCGTCCGTACAAGACGAAGTGGCAGGGCTTTATCTTGACGCGACGTGATTCCCTGCCGTTGGATTATGCAAGTTACTGGACTCGGTCCAGGGGCTCTGAGATGTGGCGATATGAAATTGCCGGGCACGATCAGCCTAATGATTGGGCGCAGCGTGCGCGCAGCCTGCTGTGCAAGGATGAGAATGATGTCAATTGGATCGAGTACTTTGATCGCGGCACTAATCAGTATCGGGCTGCCCGCTTTGAGGGAAACAAGCTGGAGAGCTGTGTATTCATAGGTGAACAGAAAACGCTTCCACCAAGGGATTGGCTGGTCACGCTGTTTGTGAAAAAAGAAATCACCAAGAGTGAACGCGTACAGCTACTCAGTGGCAAGGCACCTGCTGACCAGTGTGATGCAGGGCGGACACTCTGTTCATGTTTCAGTGTGGGCGAAAAGACGATTTTAGATGCAATAAGGAAAGATAAGCTGACCAGCGTTGAGGAGGTCGGTGAGAAATTACTCTGTGGTACCAACTGCGGATCATGCATTCCGGAACTGAAAGAGTTGCTTGGGCAGGCCATGGAGCTGTAGTTAATTATTCGAGCCGGACACCTGTTTCAATCACGCCTGACTCTTCACAGTACTCGACACTATCTTCAAGATGTGCAACATTATTCATGCAGATGAAACATCGCACGCAGGAACTGATCGGTATGAATATTAAAAAGCGCACATGGGAAATTGTCGAATACGCTAAACCGGGCGACCGCGTCAGCAAGATTTTTGATATCTGCCTGATGATATTGATTGTCGTGAATGTCACCATGGTCATATTGGATAGCGTGCCGTCAATCCATGCTCAATACGGCGATTTTCTGTTCTGGTTTGAAGCATTCTCAGTCGCTATTTTTACCGTTGAGTACATTGCAAGGGTGTGGTCATGCACCTTGCTCCCGCGCTATGCGAAACCTGTGTCCGGCCGCTTGAGATTTGCACTGCACCCGATGCTCCTGATCGACCTGATAGCGATTGTTCCATTCTATCTGCCCCTGTTAGGTGTGGATATGATGGTTGTTCGTATATTCAGATTGCTGCGTATTCTGCGTATCTTTAAATTAATGCGTTACTCTCGTGCATCTGCACTGATCGGAAATGTATTGAAAGATAAAATAGAAGAGCTTGCACTATCAACAATTCTGCTGATGTTCATGTTGATCGTTTCCGCTGCGCTGATGTACCACGCGGAGCATGAAGTGCAACCAGAGGTCTTTTCCAGTATTCCGGCTGCAATCTGGTGGTCGGTCGTGACCTTGACCACGGTCGGTTATGGAGACGTCTATCCGGTTACTGATTTGGGAAGAGTGTTTGGCGGAATGATTGCAATTATCGGGATTGGCATTGTCGCCCTGCCTGCGGGCATTCTGAGTGCAGGATTTGTCGAGGCGATTAACAAGAGTCATGAAATCACCGAGGATTCAAAATGTCCTCACTGTGGTAAAAAACTAAAGCTGTAGCTATGCACTCCCGGCCCTGATGCCCGCTTGGCATAGCTAGCAAATTTCACCTCGGCGAACCTCACATTAATTAATAGTATAAATTTCTGCGCTGTACAAAAAATCATTTCCTGCCGGGAAATGATGCATGTTGTTAGCTGAATTTCTCTGTTTAAACCATCTGAATTTTGCGGAGTCACATGTGCTATATTCAGATCGTCCCTTATAGATTAATTACTTAGCGGGTACTGAAAATGACATTAGAGAGCTTGACTGACGACGCAGTACGTCAGATTGAAGAGGTGTTTTCAAAGAAACTTACTGCCCAGGAGACGGAGAAAGTCTCGAAAATTGTCGAAAATACCTTGATTAAGGCTGTCACAGGAGTGACCAAGCACTATGTCGATGCGGCATTGATATGCTGTGGTCCGGAAGCAGACATGGCACATAAAATTAAGGAAGAGGTAGAGGCTAAAAAGCACGCCTTGTTCGGAAACCTGATTAGTTTGCGTTGATCTGACTCTATCTGTTCACCTCTCTGTGGCGACTGTCATATCTTACGTTGGCGGTACGCCGGATAGAAGGAGGTTCTGACGGTCGTTGAGAGGCTATCATCATTTCAGCTTTCAGTAAGTGTGCCTTGAATCCTTATAATAATGCAGTTACCTGAATGAATCCTTATAACAAAAACAGGTGTGTGCAGTTGCCAACACATCTTAATGAGACTTATCACAATAATGATTACCTTGTTGTTCGCCAGGTCCTTGATGCAATATGCATTGCTGAATTTGCTGAAGAGTGTGATCGCTTATCGGCTGATGAGGAAAAATATGACCAGCTTATTGCGGTAAGAGAGACGCTGGATGGAGGGGTGGTCCGAGACCGCCTTGATCCATTAAGTAAATATTCAAAGGTGTTCGCTGAACTTGCCGACAATAGTGTCATCACTACTATAGTCAGGCAGCTATTTGATGGCGATTGCAATCTTTTTAAAGATAAACTGATCCTCAAGCCACCGGGAACGACAGGATATCGTCTCCATCAGGACTATACACGCTATGCTTTTACAGGGATCCCTGCAGCAGACATATTGTCGGTTATGATCCCTATAGATTCAGCCACAAGGCGAAGTGGCGCTGTTACCGTTTTTCCAGGATACGCGGATAGAATTCTGCCTGAGCCACCCAATGATCCTTACGCTGCTGACCCTTCAGCAGTTGAATCGGATAGGGGCGTACTGATTGAACTGGAACCAGGAGACCTATTATTCTTTCACAGCGCCGCGCCTCATCTCAGTGGGCCAAATAAAACGAGTCATTCCAGGCGTGCGGCATTTCTGACATACAATCACGGCAAGTACGGAGACCAATATAGTAATTATTACGCTGGCCGTGAAAAGACGTACCGCTAATGATATTACCTTTGTTGAAACCACTCTCCATACGCGGCCAGATAATCGAGCTTCAGCCGATGGGAGATGAGTATAGACGTTTTATTTTCTATAATGCAGAAGCAAGAAATGCTTCGCTTCGTACGCTGCGCGCCAAGGAGAGAGAATCGAAGGCGCGTAGTCCCCGGTAGCCACTAGGCGAGACTGTTTTTCTGACGTGCGCCAGCGCCAAAGGAA
>NZ_MPRK01000159.1 GCF_002021095.1 Solemya elarraichensis gill symbiont
GGGCATCACTGGTATTTGGCTGCCATTTAAAAACAGAGTAGGGTCTGGATGCAGACCTCGTTTTCTACAAAAATGTACACAAACAGTTTTAGAAGGAGATAATTTAAAACCATTGGTCCGAGCCCAAGTGGAGAGTCGGTCCAAACATGACTGTAGTTCCTTCTCAATGGATGGCATGTTACGAGATCTGCAACTGGCTGAAAAATCATCAACAAATAAAGAACCTGTAATATTTGATGAAAGAGTTTCAACAATACTGTTGATCTTGATAGAAAAGAGGGTTACGGATAGAACACTTCCCTGTGGAACTCCCATTTCTTGTTGAAACGTATCTGACAATGTCGAACCTATGCGAACTTGAAAGGTTCGATCCTGTAAAAAATTCAGAATAAAAAGTGGTAAACGACCACGGAATCCTAATTTGTGAAGATCCTTAAGTATACCGTATTTCCAAGTGGTGTCGTAAGCTTTTTCCAGGTCAAAGAAAATTGTGACAGCATGCTCCGAACGACTGAAAGCTTTTTTAACATAAGAGTCCAAGCGGATGAGATGATCTACAGTGGAACGTCGTTTTCGAAAGCCACATTGGAGAGGAGATAGTAAGTTCTGCGACTCCAATGTCCAGACTAATCGACTATTAATCATACGCTCAAAGGTCTTGCATAAACAACTCGTTAAGGAGATAGGCCTATAACTATTAGCTTGGGTGGAATCCTTGCCTGGTTTCGCAATAGCTATCACCAAGGCGTGACGCCAATCTGGCGGTAAAGTATTTGTGGTCCAGGCATCATTCAAAAGATTCAAAAGGTGGACACGAGACAAATGGGGGAGATGAGATAACATAGAGTAGTGAATCTCATCTGTACCTGGGCATGTCGAATGACTGCTTGATATGGCATCATTGAGTTCTTTAAGATTAAAGAGGGCATTATAGTTTTCAGAATTGGAAGAGGTAAAGTCAATAGGAATAGTTTCCTGAGTTTGTCTATGAGAAGTGAAAGCAGGTGAAGAATTAGCAGAAGAAGAATTATGAGCAAACTGTTTCCCTAGATGATTGGACATTTCTTTCAAACCAGTAATGGGATTGTCATCATCCCGTAAGTGAGAGGGGATGGTAGAATGAGATTTGCCTTGCATGCTGCGGACTGTTTTCCAGACAGCTCGAGATGAAGTATGGAGATTCAGAGTAGAAACATATTTTTTCCAAGAGAGTTTCCTACTTGTACGTAGCTGACGTCTTGCCTTGGCACGACACGAGCGAAATTCTTCTAAGTTGGCTGTAGTAGGGGATTTCTTAAAGTTTCGAAGAGCACGTTTCTTCTTTGCCACAGCAGCTTTACAAGCTGTATCATACCAGGGTCTGCGTTTGGGTGCTGGCATCCCAGAGGTACGGGGTATTGTTTGTAAAGCAATTTTGAAAAGTTCAGAAGTAAATTCGGTGATGTTTTCAGATGATGCTAAAGATTCATTGCAAAGATTTTCAAACAATGTCCAGTTGGCCGAATGAAGTTTCCAACGAGTAGGTTGGGGGCAGGAATGGATTCATTGCAATGAATGAGAATGGGAAAGTGGTCACTACCATGAAGATCAGGTAGAACCTTCCAAGTTAAATCCAAAAAGAGAGATGGGTGGGCTAAAGACAGATCAAGATGAGAAAAAGTACCGTGAGAGGAGCTGAGAAAAGTGGGTTGGGGTAAATTCAACAGACAGTAATTAGCAGAATCTATGAATTGATAGACCTGAGAACCACGGGCATTTGGTGCGGGAGAGCCCCATAGTGGATCGTGGCCATTGAAATCGCCCAATAATAGGCAAGGTGAGGGCAATTGATCTAACAATTTGATTAGATCAGCTGACGTATAATTCTGGTTTGGTGATAAATAAATAGAACATACAGTAAAGACTTTATGTAAAGTAACCTGTAATGCTATAGCAGGTATATCAGATTTTAAAGGAACAGCACTGAAGGGAACAGAGTTATGAATAAGAAGTGATACAGATCCTTGATGAAAAGAAGTATAAGAAGGTAAAGAATATCCCTTAGTGTTGTCCATATTGCTTTCTTGTAAGCAGAGTATTCGAGGTGAATACTTCTGCACGAGGAGACATAGCTCTTCATACTGAGCTCGGTAACCTCGACAGTTCCACTGTAGTATAGAATACGACGACGCCATCATGAAAATAAAAGAGAAATAAAAACAGTACCAAGATAATTTAGGTCTTGGATCCATTGCGTGGTGGAGTTGAATAGTCGGCAACAAGTGGAGTCCTGTTATAGTTCTCACGCCGTGAACGTCTCTCATGTGGAGGATTTCGTGATATGGGGGATCTTGATGTGGGGCGTGGAGAATTTCCCGATGACCTAGTTCTTCTGTCACTAGGTCCAGATGTGACGGGGATGTTTTTGTCTGGTGTCTTTGGAATTGGTGAATCACTATCCGAAATATCTGAATAGTGTGGAGAGCTGGCAATCATTGGGTTGTCTGTTGACTGGCACTTGGAAGTTTCTGAATGCAATTCCGTTTCCGGTATGTGGGTGATAGCGATTTCTTGGGATGGTTCACTTGTAGATGGTTCAATGTTCTCATGATCAGTTTCAAGGTCAGTGTACGTAGCGGTCGGAAAATGTGAAGGCAATGATGAAGGAATGGAATGAAGTGTTGGTATGGGAGGAAGGGGGACAGAAGCAGGCAAGTGTGCTGCAATGTATTCCAGTAGTGAAATGGCACATGGGCAGGCAGCAGAAAATGTCAGTCTGGGTTGATGTAGAACAAGTGGATTTAGTTGTGGAAGAATTAGAGATAGGAGAAGAAACAACAGCGGCATAAGAAGAAGAACCTGGAGTGATTTCCGGTGGGGTGGTGGGGGATCGGAGAAGTTTCCTCGCCTCCACTGAGGTAATGTTTTTCTTTGTTCTGACTTCTTGGACTTCTTTTTCAAATTTCCATTGGGGGCAGTTTCTGTCAGATGCTGCATGGTCGCCTTTGCAATTTACACAGCGGGGTGAGCTTGTACAGACATCTTTGGTGTGGTCACTCTGTCCGCAGTTCACACAGCATGCGGAACGTCTACAGTTGGACTGGTGCTGTCCATACTTCTGGCACTTGAAGCAGCGGAGAGGGTTGGGGATAAATGGTTCGACATGCAAACGCAAGTACCCAAAGGTGAGGACAGTTGGAAGAATTGGGGTAGCAAAGTCAAGAATAAAAGTGTTAGTAGGAATTTTGGAAGAACCTTTGGTGATGGTTATCCTCCGAGCTTCCGTGACGAGTGGGAAAGCTTCCACTATTTCTTTTTCGGTGGCGTTGCGGAGGTCTGGTGATCTTATGACTCCCTTGGATGAGTTAAGTCGTTGGTGAGGCGAAATTTTAACTGGAATGTTGGCGAAAGTTGTTAATGCTTGGAATGATGTGGACTGTTTCGCTGTTTCGCATTCGAGTAAGAAACTTCCATTTGCCAGTCTTTTCAAGGATTTGAGTTCTCCACATATTCCTTGAAAAGTCTTCTGAACTGTGAAAGGGGACAGTTTGTTCAAAGGATTGGGAGTTCCCTCAGGGACATAGCATACCATTACCAAAAACCGAGACCAAATTTGATTGATGGTGGACGAAGGCGTAGTTGTTTCCGTTGAGTCATCAGAGATTGTGCGTTTTCTTTTTCCTTCCATATTGTATTTTCATGTGTTCATCTCCTGCACTCCCCACCCACCAATGCCGGAGCCCAACAAGGGGTCACCCTGTAGCGGGGATACCCAGCGCCCAGGAATGACAGGGACTGTACAGGAGGTATACACCGAATCTGTAAAGCAGGCTGGACCGTCAAATAAACAAGTTAAAGGACCCCCCAGAAAGCGAAACAAAACCGATTTGACCCATAAGCCGTCACCTATTAAAGACACATTCGATGAAAGTAATATCGATAAATGATTTGTACAATTACATGGAAAACAGTTGATGAAATGAGTGATTGAAAATGTAAACGAAAAATGAAAGATGGGAAAGAACTAATGTGTCTCTAATAGTCTGTTCGACAAGCCGATTGATCCAATCCGGGCCAAGATTGGACTGCCCGTCTAGAGGAATTCAAGGCCAAAGTGGTGTTGGGGCCTGCAGCCGTGTACCCACATAATTTTGCGTGGGGATATGACTACAGACC
>NZ_MPRK01000017.1 GCF_002021095.1 Solemya elarraichensis gill symbiont
CTTTTTAGGTTATCCGGAAAATCGGGGTAAAACCCAGCTCGACATCAGCATCTTTGAAGCTGTTATAGGCGTCCCTCACCGCCTCGCGGCTCGGCTCAAGCGCGCACTCCAAACGGCGCAACAGCGTAAACGGCAAAATGATCTTGCCAAAGTCCGTGTGCTTGAAGTCCCCCCAAAGGTCTTCCGCATTCTTCCATATAAAATCAGCCTGCGACGCAGCTGATCCAGAGAAATCTGTCATTCTGGCCTCCAACCATCTTTTGCACAAAACAGTACGATGAACAAAAGGTGGATGTCAACCAAGTTTTGCACAGAAGAGAATAGATTCCAATTTATTGGGAAATCTGAGATCCTACCTCAGAATGCAAATAGCCTATTCTTGTTTATCCATATAGTCGTTAACAGTCTCACACACAGAGTCCGCTTGCGCCTTTTCTATTTCTTGGCGTGAAATTCCAACGCGGACAGCACCAGAATACATTCCGGCGACAAGACCAAGAATCCACGATAAACCTGGCATTCCCATCAAAACTGGAGCAATGATACCCGCGAATAAGAATCCAACCAGTATCACCCATAACGTATGGAGCATGTCTATTCCCAGAAGAGGTATACCGACAGCCCCCACAACGAAATACAGGGAACCAAGGACTGTATGCACCCCAGCACCTAGTTGCGTACGAACACCGACAGCCCAGATTATCGCGAGGATCACGAGAGCGGCATATCCGATATAGCCAATTATTTCCATTTAATTCTCCCTCAGTGCTTAGTTGTTAGTTCGCCAATAAACCACGCTTCCATTCGGGTTAGCCCCTAACGCATCACACTCGGCTCATCATGCCTTTAATGGCATTTGGCAGATCAGCAGGCAAAACGACCATTTTGCTGTTATCTGATCCCGACAAATTTTCCAATGCTCCAACATATTTTTCCCCAAGCAAATAAACCACTGGCATTTCATTGTCGCCAATTGCCTCGGTCACCAAAAGAATGGCTTTTTGACTAGCCTCAGCCAAAACCACCTCAGCTTCCGCATCACGCCTTGAGGCTTCTAGGCGGCCCTCAGCCTCAAGTATCTGAGCCTGCTTATCTCCTTCTGCCTTTGTAACAGTGGCCCGTCTAGCACGCTCTGCTGCCGCCTGCTCTTCCATGGCTTTCTGCATGGTGACAGAGGGATTGATATCCTGTATCTCCACTGTCTTTAGGGTAATTCCCCAGTCAGCGATATCGTCTGATATTGACTCTTTTAATTTTGCCTTTATCAATTCTCTTGACGACAATGCATCATCCAACGACATCTCGCCTATTATTGATCTCAATGATGTTTGCACCAATGTCTGTATGGCTATACTGTAGTTTTCAACACCGTACACTGCTTTCTCTGGTGAGATGATATTCATGTAAGCCACTGCGTTTGCAACGATTACAGCGTTATCTCTCGTAATTACCTCTTGAGAAGGAATATCCAGAACTATGTCTTTTGTTGTGAGCTTGTGAGCAACGTCATCAATGTAAGGCACGATTATGTTGAGGCCCGGTTTCAGGGTTGAATGATACTTTCCAAGACGCTGAACAACCCACTTGTAACCTTGGGGGACCAAGCGAACACCTTTGGCAATGGTTACTACAACCATCACGAAGACGGCTATCGCGATATACAATCCTGCATCCATAGTGTTTCTCCTAATTATTGATGCTTAGTAACGACGAGAGTGTTTCCAGAGACATCTACGACACGGATACGATCACCAGCGGATAGGTCTGCATCCTGGGAAATAAACCTCCATTCATCAGCCCCAAGAATAGGGGCAGGAAAACGTAACACCCCTTTTCCTTCACCTGTAGGGACTATCAACACCTGCCCAACCTCACCGACAATTGCTTCCCTAGACAAGCCCGCTTTCGTCTTATCGATGGACATCGGCTTGAGATACTTGAACCACAGCCAGGTAAACATTGCCGATAGGCCAGTCCACAAGACCACCTGATGAGTGCCGGATAAGTCAGGGAGCAAATACAACAAAGTACCAACCACAACAGCCGCCGCACCAAACCAAAGGGCGGTAAAGCTAGGAAGTACGATCTCCAAGAGTATTAAAGCAATGCCGAATATCACCCAATGCCAATATACTAGCTGCAAATCCATAGACAAGTCCTCGTGCTATTATGGTCGAATGTGTTCATTGTGAACCTAACATTGGTTTTTCCAGGCAGGAATAGTCTACGCCAAAAACACTTCATCATCAGGTTCTTCAAGCAATGCCTTGTTGGCACCGATGATTTGACCTAACCGCTGAACACAGAAATCTACGATCTGCTCAGAAGCCATGTTAGTCATCTTTTTAGCGTCATGCTTCAGCTCCATGAGTTCATCAAAGAATGTGTCGGCAGCATTCAGCCTTTCGATACTTCTATCCACGCTAGTCCACAAGCCCAACTCTTCCCAGCCAAGGTCCACATAGAACCACAAGCTCTGCTCGCTCTTGTGGCCGGTAAGTTCAGCGATTCGCTTCAAAACCGTGGTGTAATCTGCCTCCTCAAAGGATTGCTGATCTCTTCCCGTTTTCTGCATCTGCTTCTTGAGGTGCATCGCTACTTGCTGGGTTATGAAGCGAATCCGAAACTGCCTTAGGCAGAGGTTTACATCCTCAAATCCAGCTCCGACGGTCAGCCTAGTAAAATCCTTTGTGATCGACTCCGTGCTGATCTCAAGCCCGCGACTACTCAGCAGTAGACCTTTCGGCTCCTTATAGCCCGGATCGTAAGCCAGAATGGCCCTGGTAAACGCAGTGCGGCTTGATACGTATCGATTAAACCTAAGCCCATCCTTCATCCTAAATGGAAACTTGCGGATAAACGGTTCCTTCTTCCTGCCCTTTAATGTTGGGATTTCAATAGACTTATTTTTCACAACATTCTGATCGGCACTAATTCCCAAAAGCTCCCCTGGCCGCAATCCCGTTCTTTTCATTAAAAACACAGTAAACATGCGCCTAGCTCTGAGATACTCCCTTGTAGCAGAAAGAAGAGGGCTTGGAATGCCCCCCATGTCCGCATCAGCCTTTGTATCGATAACCTTCTCAATCGCCTGTATCTGCTCTTGGGTGATCGGCCTCTTAGGGTCAGTGCTCACCTCAGACGGAAATGCTCTATGCACAAGGTAATGTGAGCCGCTGCGGTCAAACTCAGACAGCGAGATTTTTCTTTTCTTCTCCTCTCCTAGCGTCCTTGATGCCTGGACGCGCCTCTCATTAACCTTGATCCGAACTGTTATCTGGGGAGTATCAGATGCTTCGCCAATCAAGGGTGTTTTCGTGTGAGCCAGGAAACGCGCCTGATACCAGGCAAGGAAGACCAGCGTGGCACGAAGAATCGTTTTATTCGTGTTCGGATTACGCCTGAGAGTGGTGGGATCACTAGGATTCCTCTCGGTGGCCAATACCTCAGAAAGATTCCATATGTCGTTGTCTGTGAGTGAATCAAAACCGGTGTTATGCGAAGCGCAATACCGAACAACGTGCGAAAGGTTGGCCGCATAGCCCTTTAGCGTCCCATCTTGAACACCATCTAGTTGCGCATCAAGAATGTATGCATTAACCGCAACGCAAGGCTTACCGTTCGGCCACCTCACAAAGGGAAAATCATCAACAACAAAGCCCGATAATGACCGAGAGCGCAGGCTTGGACTGTTGTGATCAGGAAGGCAAACTTCCTTTAATGACGTATAAAGCTGGCGGCCCCTCATTTGTCCCTGCCTCCATCGACAACTGACAACCCGACCTGGTCAGCGTTTAGATCGGGCTGGAGTATCGCGCCGTAAACCTCCAGATGGCGCTCCACTATGTTGTCGATACGAATCTTTATCCTATCGGTCGTCTCCTTGTCGTACGAAAGAGTATGAATGTTCGCAAGCAGCTCAGAGTAAGCCTTGGTTAGGATCACATTCAGGTACTCAGCCTGAGCCTTCTTATCGTTAGCTGTCTTGAGGATTGTCCTTGATCGCTTCCGCTGCCCTGTCTTGGTTCTCGACTCAGCCCTCTGCTTAACGGAAGCGTAAAGCTCCGACCTGAGCTTGTTGAGATACTTAAAGCCATCGCCGTCAGGGGCCTCAGCAGAGAGGCAGCTATTCGCTGCAGACTTCATTGTATTGAGAGCTAGCGCAGAAAATCGCCCACCAACGGACAGACCAGCAAACTTCCTCTGCCCGGATAAGAACGGTATGTGGGACGTAGGAACGGATTTCGCATCCTTAATTCCATCTACCAAATACTTGTAGCGTGCGTAAACATTACTAATATTCTCAGGCCGCATCGCTCAAACACTCACTAACAATGAATGAAATAGCGATATCCTCTACAAGGCCATCTCCAGCAGCCTTGATTGAGTGCGGCTCCAACTTGAAGTGATCGTCTTCGCGAAGGTCTCTCACATATTGCTCCCACTCTCCGGTAGGCACAAACTCCAGGGAAGAGACGCCAAAGTGGTCGCAAACCATCTCCCTTAATCTCTCCAGCCCGGAATCTACCTCCCCAAACTGCGTGTATTGATCAATGGAGGACAGGCAATTAACGGCGTAATCAGCCTCGATCTCAGTAAAAGACTCTCTAGGATAGTTGGCTTCCATGTAGCGGTAGATGTGCTCGACATCTGTGTGCCCAGCAATTTCCCTGGCCGCATCAAGAACACCAAAGCGCCCCTGCCAAAAGAACAAGAGCAAGAAGAACTTGCGCATCTCATGAACCCTGACGTACCACCGCCGCTGATGGTCATCGAGCCTGATGCCAAGAAGGTCCCCAAAAAGATCAAGCTTGCGATTTATCCCGTTTTTCCCTACCCCCTTAATATTTGCAACACCTTTCCCTGGAAGAACGAACAGCCTGTCCGATGTGTCAGTGCCCAAGATGCCATCAATCCCTTTACCAAGGCCCTTTACTAACTCAATAGCCTTTGCTGTCTTGTATGGAATAGGCTTTGAAGTGGCCTCATAGGCCTCGCCTACATTGCTTTTCCCAAGAGCGAAGTCCAAGTAGTAGCCATCGCCCTCAATAAGGCTAATGCAATCCCTCCCTAACTCCAGCAACTCTTCGTCGCGTGACGGCTTGAGAATGGCAATCAGAATCACGCAAGACGCAACGACATGCCCAATCAGGCGATGCGCATCCATTGACTCAGCCCCTTTATTGGCATGAGTGTTTGCGTGAAACTGTCCTATATCGAAATCAGAGCGCAGTAGCGCGTACTTGGGGACACCTATCAGGCTCGCAAATATCTCCCTATGCTTGGCCTGCGTCTTCCATGCCGAAAGGCCGGAAACCTCCTTCGCCTGCCTAAGGAACTCCAAATACAGAGACACCGCAAGATCACCGTATCGATGCACCAGGGTTAACGCTCCATTTAGATACCGAAGGCCAATATCGACAGGCATCAGTGGTGTTCTCCCAGCAGGAAAACCCCACTGAGACGCATGTGTGCGAGCCTTCCTTATGCTCAGGTAGGCTGGGTTTGGAGATTTACCAGGAAGATGCCTGTGCGACGACAAGGACAGCGCTATATGGTTAGTTACAGCCGTTACAGCATTCTGGGTGAGCGAGGCACTGAGAGCATCTTTTAGCAGCGGAGCCTTGTGCGATGGATGCCGCGTCACCGCGTTTGCAGGAACAAGGAGATCGTGCTCTTGCAACTCGATTTCGAACTGCCGCAGAAATGCCCGCATTTTCTGATTAACAAGAAGGTTCTGTTCACAGTTAGCAATCTTTGCAATCGCTACCACCGAAAATACCCGCCTCCCCTTATACGCCCCTGACTTAATAGGCATCATCAAATTCTGAGCATCCTTTGCCCACTCATAAATCTCTTTACATAGCCTGTCGTCCAGACTGAACAGTGAGGAATACAGAGCCTCTGGGCACGCCTGACCGAAGGCTGATCCATAAAAATAGGACAGAATCCGCTGAGGGATTTCGAGCGCAAGCGACAGACCACCCTTTGCATACTCGACAACAAAGTGATTCAGACCACTCTGATCAAGAAGGCTTAACGCGTACTCCTTCGGCTTATAACGATGCTCATGAAGCACCATGTACCTGCCGAGATTAATCAGTGTAGTAGTGACGTACTTCCAGTGCCTATTGCCCACAGGTTTGCCAGTCAGCATTCCCGAGCGCAGTAAGAATGAGGTTTTCTGTAGCGTCTCCAGAAGAGGGCTGTATTGCTCGTCACCCAAATAGTGCCCATTAGGGAGAATCTGGTTCCACTCGATCTTTTCGGTACCAACCCACCTCCCACTCACGAGACCACCCTTACCTTTGCGGGTAGTATGCCAAGTGAGCGCTCGAATATCAGTCAGTAGCCACTCCGCCTGAAAAAGACCATCAAACGGAAGCACGCGATTACGCGCATACTTGAGAATCTCAATAACCTCGGCCGCCTCACCGGGCGGCAGATCGACACCGCTAGTGGTAACATCCAATTCCATCGAAAGAGCCTCGTTTCTTGGCATAATTACCCCCATGCACTGTTTACTGAAAATTTGTCGAATCTATCGCTCAGCTCACTCTTTTTGAGTAGTGCTTTTTCATGACAACTCCTTAGAGCATCGAGATCGTAAGAGTCGCCAACACCCTCTTTTGACTCGCAGACATGTGTAATCATCGCGCTTAGATTGATAAAGTGGCGAGGTGATATTTTTGTTGTCGGGTCCACTCTGTTCCGCATTGATTCAGGCAACTTTCTCGCGCTATCCGAATAGCAGTAAAGTGTTGCCAGAGATGCCGGATCGAGCCTGAGATTGAACTGAGCATCCTTCTTGTCGGCGTCTTGCCCCCCATCATAGATAAAGGCGAAACGCTCTAAGAGCATCGAATAAGAAACTGAATCAATGGGGCTCCTGTCAGGCTGACTGGTAAAGAAAATCTGCGCCATGAAGGCCGTTAGATCAGCCGTACACTCAAAGTCAGACACATCGAGAAGGTAATCTTCATTGTAGGAGGCAAGCACAATAAGGGTCTGCTGGAAGCGCCTGATTTGTCTGTTACTCCACGCAGAAAGGAGAGCTGGAGGGATGTAATGCTCAAGAGTCACGCGCTGCGTATTGCCAAGCACTCTAGCCATTTCCCTCGTTGACCCTGTTTCGAACCAGTGAATGATCCCCATTGTGTTTCTCAGGGCGCTCAACGACAGAGTGCCAACCCCCAGACCACTGTCTTTAAGGGCTGGGTAGAGGTCTATGAGCGAGATTACCCCTTTATTGCCACCCACCAGATGCGGACCAGCCTTGCCTTTAAGCGGCCCGAGGCGGTGTCCAGCCTGATTGCCAAGAAAAAGGAGCCTCCAGTTTCTGTCGCCCGCCTCTTTCATCATGCGCCTGGCAGGCCCTGTAGCCGCGACAATAAACTCAAGGACCTCTCTCGACCGATCGCTCAAGACAGCAGTCTTTCGCTTGCCTGCTCTTGGCTTGTCCACACTAAATAACTGATTCTTTCCACCGTCTGTGATCTCTAGGTACGAGCTACCATGCTTGTTTTTTAGCTCGGCGCTCAGTATCGAATCGGGGTTTATGTTTGGATGTTCGTGGATAAGGATGGCGGAGAGAACAATCATATCCAAATTGAACAACACCCCAGCGAAGCGATAGACCAAATCACTGGCATTAAAATATTCCGCTTGCTTAGGCGTGAGGGCTGTTTTAGCTCTAAGAGCCTCGCCGCAAGCCCTCAGTTTTGCACTTACTGAAGAAGTGCCGTTTTCGAAGAAGACATCCCGCGAAGCCATTGCTGACGTGGATATACAGAATGGGTCGCTCTCTGTGCCGAGCAGATACCTAAAACGAGCTAGAGTCCACACATACCCGTCACTAAAAATTTTTTGGTTGGTAACTTTAGGTAAAACGGTTTTATTTGCCTTAGGCTGCCCGCTATGGTGCTCATACCCACCACTAGCCAGTGTGTCTTCAATGACTGTGTCTGTAATCTGGAACGCCAACTGATGGCCGCGCTCATGATCAGCCTTGAGCGCATCAAAGTATGCGAGACACGCCTCAAGCAGAGCAGTGGAGCGCCCGACGAGATCATTGTATACGCAATCCAGATAGTCAGAGTCAGAGCGGGCGTAATCCACATTCACGAAAAGCTTCCTGACTTTAGAGCCCACCACCTTTTGTCGCTTGCTCTTTCCTAGTAGGGGTTGTTCCTTGCTTTTGTTGTGCTCATCCTTGCCTGGCATCCGAGGGACCCCAACATCGAGCGGGATGACCTCTGACTCAGTTAGATGGCTGACAACTTTACAGACCTGGTGATTCCAAACGTGCGTGCGAGTTGACAGTTTCAGGCTCAACCTCCCCGGACTAAGAAGGAAATAGCGTAAGAACTGATGGAGCACATCTTCCCCGAAGACCGACTTAGATATATCAACAGAGCGCGTAACGGGTTTGCCGCCTTTCGGATTGACCCCGGAAAAGACCACGACCCCTCCCTCACTCGCAAGACTTAATTGCTGCACAGATCAACTCCACAAATCGTGTCAAAGTTAATCATATCAAATGATGTCAATTCATTCCACAAAAAAAAGGCTTATGCCTTGATATTTAACACATTATGGGTTTATCTACGTCACAAAGAATGGTGTGTACCTAAAAAGCGGTGTCCAGAATATTTCACGCTCCGCTTTCATCTGTCGACCCATCGCCTCGACAAGATCATGCGGTGGATTGATATCCTTGATCTCGATACGCGTTATCTTGATGCCCCATGTTCCCGCCGCTTCATCGACAACTGACAACAGGCGTGAATTGATTGCATCACGATTCGAGAGCAGTTCGTCAAGATCCATCGAGCCAAGCACAGTCCTGATATTGGTCATCGCCATCTGCAGGATGGCACGATACATGTCGTTGACCTTGTAAGCGGCACCCGCGGCATCCATCACCTGGAAGAAGACCACACCATCAGCAGTGACCATGGCGTTATCACGCGTGATAACCTCCTGTGACGGCACATCCAGCACCTGCTCCATCATATTCATCTTGGCACCGATAGCGTCAATAATCGGAATGATGACATGAAAGCCCGGTTTGAGTGTCTTGGTATACTTGCCCAGACGCTCGACGGTGTACTCTGTTCCCTGCGGCACTCTCTTCGCTCCCAGCATGACGATAACGACAGCGAGAACCACGCTGACGACAGTAAAAATTTCCATTTCCATTTCCATTTTCAGCCCCTGCTATTGATGCATTTCTTTAGTACAAAACGTGGTTTTCCGACCGCCCATACCAATGGATCAGCCAGTGCTGATTTCCTTTTTTAGCGATCACAGATACCATAGCACAGCAATATGACAAGTTATCTCAAACCTCCAAAATCCCTACTACGCAAGGTTGGCCGTGCGATAGCCGATTATGACATGATCCGTGACGATGACCGAATCCTGCTGGGCGTCTCCGGCGGCAAGGATTCACTCTCACTACTGCATATTCTTGGTCATCTGCAGAGCTATGCACCTGTTAAATTCGATCTTGGCGTACTGACGGTCGATCCTGAAGTCGAAGGTTTTGACCCGCACTCACTAACTGAATATTACACACAGATCGCCGTACCCTGGCACTACGCTGAGCAACCGATCATGGAGCAGGCGAAACAGAACATGGATGGTAACTCCTTCTGCGCCTACTGTTCACGCATGAAGCGCGGAATCATGTACTCGACCTGTCGCAAAGAGGGTTATAACGTGCTGGCGCTGGCACAGCACCTCGATGACCTCGCAGAAAGCCTGCTGATGTCGATTTTTCACGGCGGCCAACTGCGTACCATGAAGGCAAATTACACCAACAGGGAGGGAGATGTACGCATCATCCGCCCACTTGCCTATGTGCGTGAAAACCAGACGGCTGATTTTGCCAAAAATGCAAACCTGCCCGTTATCCCTGACTCATGCCCGGCATGTTTTTCAATGCCAACACAGAGGGAATCGATGAAACAGCTGCTGGCGCAGCTTGAAGGTCAAAACAAGCACCTGTTTGCCAACATGCTGCACGCCATGCGTCCGTTGCTTCAAGAAGAACTAACGACAGATCATAAAGAAGGGAGCGCCACCTGAGATAGCACTCCCTGAAATACTCAAAAGGGGAAATCAATAAGCCCAGATGATCACACCCCGGGCAATCAGGAGAGGTAGGATCTCGCCTCTTCTCCCGGGTAGGGCAAACCTGACAGACGCCACAACAGCAGGCAACTGCCAAACAGGTGTTGAATGCGTTTCTTGTCGATTTCATTTTCGCGGCACATTTTGCGCAGACTGATGATGCTGCCGTTGCGCACATAAGCTTCGCGCATACGCCCGACCAGCTGGAGCTTCTCATAATCCAGTGTGAGACCATGGTCGAGTGCAATAGCATCGGCAAAGGACTCGCTCCAGTTGTTAAAATCCTCAAGAAACCCCTCTTCATCCACTTCGACCGCAATAAAGGCCGTGGCCTGCTTAAGTTGTGTAATGCCCATCCCGGTATCCTCATGATATGACTCATTGTTGAGGCAATACTAGTCAAGCGAGCAATATAATGTAAAATAATGACTTGGGATAAAGCTATGCAAAAAGTGTATAAGCAATATGAATCAGCAACAACTTGCCTGTTTTGCCAAGGTCTGCTCTGAAGAGCTGAACGTGAGCCGCGCCGCTGCAGCTCTTTTCACCTCACAGCCGGCTGTCAGCCGCCACTTGCAGAATCTTGAAGAGGCGCTTGGCACTCCCCTGTTCGAGCGCCGGGGCAGAAAACTGATCGGCCTCACAAATGCAGGCAAGCGCACCCTGCATCATGCACAGGTCGTGGTTGCCCAGTTTGATGCACTTGAACGCATAGCACGCGAGGAGCGTAATCCGCGCGGCGGCACACTCTCGATTTCGACTACACACACGCAATCCAACTACCTGTTACCCAATGTCATCAGTAAAATCCGTCATGACTATCCGGAACTGCGTTTCAACCTACACCAGAGCATGCCGATTCAGGTTGCCGAAATGGTTGCTTCAGGCGTTGCCAATATCGGTATTGCAACCGAATCAGTCAGTAAACACCCGGACCTGATTGCCCTGCCCGCCTACAGCTGGAACCGATTACTGCTGATTCCCAAGGGGCATCCGCTTGAATCAGTTGATGAAATCACACTAGAGTCCCTTGCCAGCTATCCGATGGTCACCTATGTCACCAGCATGACTGGGCGCAAACTGATGGACAGCGCATTCGAAAAGGCCGGCCTGGTACCAGACATTGTCATTGCGGCAAATGACTCCGACACAATCAAAGCCTATGTGAACAACGGTATTGGCATCGGTGTGATTGCCGAAATGGCCTTTTCAGATGAAGATGCCAAGCGATTTTCAATGCGTCCGCTCAAACACCTGTTTGACAATAATATTACCCGTGTTGCTATCCGCCGTGCCTATGTCCCAAGCCGGGTTGAACTCGATTTCCTGACACGCCTGTCGCCATACTGGAGTGAAGAGGAGATCGTCAATCTCGTTGAAATGCCAAAGGAAAAACTGAAAGCGCGCATAAAAAAAATAGAAAAATCGATGCTAAAGGGCGTCGACGGGTAAAATCCCCGTTCCGGTTTTACCCTGACAGACAATGCAAACGAATCCTGACATATTTTCCTACCGCAAGCACTGGGCCCACAAGTTCGGCCCGGCGCCTGTGCTGCCGATGTCCCGCGACGAAATGGACCTGCTCGGCTGGGATTCTTGCGATGTCATCATCGTTACCGGTGATGCCTATGTCGACCACCCCAGCTTTGGTATGGCAATCATCGGACGCCAGCTCGAGTCTCAGGGTTTTCGTGTCGGCATCATCTCGCAGCCAGACTGGCGTTCGGCTGATGCATTCCGCGAACTCGGCCAACCGAACCTCTTCTTTGGCATCACTGCCGGCAATATGGATTCGATGGTCAATCACTACACCTCGGACCGTAAGTCGCGTTCGGATGATGCCTATACACCAGATGGTGCTGGCGGAAAACGTCCCGACCGTGCCGTCACCGTCTATGCACAACGTGCACGCGAGGCGTTCAAAGGCACACCTGTCATCATCGGCGGCATCGAGGCAAGCCTGAGGCGCATTGCACAGTACGATTACTGGTCCGAAAAGGTACGCCGTTCTGTACTGCCTGACTCGAAGGCCGACATGCTGCTGTTCGGCAACGCCGAACGCGCCATCGTAGAACTTGCACACCGACTTGCAGCTGGTGAAAACATTCGTGAAATCAAGGATATTCGCGGCAGCGCTTTTATGCAGCAGGGCATCGCCGAGGGCTGGAGCGTAATCGACTCGACCGAGGTCGATGAGCCCGGTTCCGAGCACCACCGCGACCCGCATCCCTACACAGACACTACCTCTGGGCAGGATTGCAAAGATGAAAATGCAGGTGCTGCCAGAATCGTCCACTTCAGTGAACGACCGTCAGGACTTGAACGCGGCACGACGGTAATTCGGCTGCCCTCCTATGACCAGGTATGTAACGACAAGCGGCTCTATGCACACGCCTCGCGTGTCTTCCACCTGGAAACGAATCCCGGCAATGCACGTGCCATGGTCCAGAGGCACGGCAAACGGGACGTCTGGCTCAACCCGCCGCCCATTCCGCTGACAACAAGCGAAATGGACCAGCTGTTCGAATTCCCCTATACGCGCAGACCGCATCCCGCCTACGGAGATGCTCGGAATCCGGCATGGGAGATGATCCGCTTTTCGGTCAATATCATGCGCGGCTGTTTTGGCGGCTGTACCTTCTGCTCCATCACTGAACACGAGGGACGCATCATCCAGAGCCGCTCCGAAGATTCAATTATTCGCGAGGTTGAAACCATTCGCGATACGGTTCCGGGATTCACAGGCAACATCTCCGATCTCGGCGGACCGACGGCCAACATGTACCGACTCAAGTGCAAGGATGAGAAGATCGAGGGCTCCTGTCGACGTCTCTCCTGCGTCTACCCGGATATCTGCAAGAACCTCGGCACCAATCATGCACCGCTGACACGGCTCTATCGCCGCGCCCGGCAACTGCCCGGCATTAAGCGGGTTTTTATCGCCTCCGGCCTGCGTTACGACATCGCAGTTCGCGATCCCGAATATATCCGTGAACTGGTGACACATCATGTCGGCGGATACCTGAAGATTGCCCCCGAGCATACCGAGAGCGGCCCACTGTCGAAGATGATGAAGCCGGGCATCGGCACCTATGACAGGTTCAAGCAGCTATTCGACAAGTATTCAAAAGAAGCCGGCAAGGAGCAGTATCTGATCCCCTACTTCATCTCGGCCCACCCGGGCACTTCAGATGAAGATATGCTGAATCTCGCATTATGGCTGAAACGCAATAAATTCCGTCCCGACCAGGTACAGGCATTCCTGCCGACGCCAATGGCGATCGCATCTGCGATGTACCACACGGGCTTGAATCCGCTGAAAAAAGTCACCCGCCGGAGCGAGCAGGTTGCGACCGTCAAGGGCATCAAGCAGCGCCGCCTGCACAAGGCATTCCTGCGCTATCACGATCCTGCCAACTGGCCACTACTGCGTGATGCGCTCAAGCAGATGGGACATGCCGATCTCATAGGAAACGGCAAACGCCACCTGGTACCCTCCTGGCAGCCTGGAGAAAAGCCTGCGCCTAAAAGGTACGGACAGAAAAAAGATCTGCATCACCGCATCAGAACAGGAAAAAAACCCTCCAGGCCACGTCGTCGCTAAACCACCTGCTCAACAAAAGGCCCGCTTTCGCGGGCCTTATCCATGCATAGGATTAAATCAACATCAGACCAGCCGCCGCCTGACAGAGGCATCGGCAATATAATTCTCGATACTCTCGACCACAAGATTTAACAGGCGCTGTCTCGACTGCTGGCTAGCCCATGCGACGTGCGGCGTAACGATGAGATTCGGCATAGGATTATCCAACAGCACATTGCCCTGTTTTGGCGGTTCAACCGACAGCACATCAAAACCTGCTGCACCGATTTCACCCGATTTGAGCGCATCCACCAGCGCCTCTTCATCAACGATACCGCCACGTGCCGTATTGATCACCACTGCATCAGGTTTCATCATCTTCAGTTCACGCTCGCCAATCAGGTTGGCTGTATTGTCAGCCAGCGGTACATGCAGTGATATCACGTCCGCCTGCTGCAGCACCTCGTCGAGCGGGTAACGGTTCGGCTGAGCTTCTGTGCTTCCGGGTCGCTGCGCAATCATCAACTGCATACCGAATGCTTCGGCAACTGTAGCAACACCCTGTCCCAGCTCTCCGTAGCCGATGATGCCCATGCGTTTGCCGGTCAACTCAGTAATCGGTAAATCAAACAGGCAGAAGCTGCTACTCTTCTGCCAAGCTCCGGCCTGAACTCGCTCATGGTAGCCAATAAGGCTTGTATTCAATGCAAGAAGCATTGCGAATACGTGTTGAACCACCGACGGGGTACCATAACCGGTCACATTAGTGACCATAATGCCCATCTCCTTTGCCGCCTCCAGGTCCACATTGTTGGTGCCTGTTGCCGCTACGCAGATGAGCTTGAGATTCTCTGCCTGATCCATCAATGCAGCATCGATCACCACCTTGTTGGTAATAACGATTTCAACATCCCGGATACGTTCAGCTGTCTCGTCAGCTGCCGTCAAATCGTGAAACACCCATTCATCAGCCAGGGACTTGAGTGCAGACAGCTCCAGGTCCTCCTGGTCGAGTGTTTTCAGATCAAGAAAAACGGCCTTCATTGTAACTCTCCGAATAAATAGAACAGCGTCAGTCTATCTGAAAGAATGGAAAAGAGGGAAATACACGAATACTGATGGGGTGTTACTGTTCATTGCAGTGCAAAATCCGTTAAAATCCCTTTTTGCACGGCGACCCCCTAACCATGAGCGAAATTACTCGCATACGCGAGATCCCCTACAACTACACCTCCTTTTCCGATCGCGAGATTTTTCTGCGTTATCTCGGCGAAGAGGGCTGGCATCTGCACCAGGAGTTGCGTGACTCTCGCGGTACGGGGCGTTCTGCGCGCATGCTGTTTGAGGTACTGGGTGACATGTGGGTTGTCGCACGCAACCCCTACCTGCTGGATGATATGCAGGAGAATCGCTCTCGCAGGCAGGCGCTGGTCGGTGCCCTCAATCACAGGCTCGATCAGTTCAATCAGCGTGCATCCGGTAACGCAAAGGCACTCAAACTGCTGGAACTCATGCGCGAGGCAGTTGACAAGTTCTCAAATTGTCTTGATGACAGCCGCGA
>NZ_MPRK01000160.1 GCF_002021095.1 Solemya elarraichensis gill symbiont
GGCGCTGGCGCACGTCAGAAAAACAGTCTCGCCTAGTGGCTACCGGGGACTACGCGCCTTCGATTCTCTCTCCTTGGCGCGCAGCGAATGTTTGGCTGCCTGTCCTGCATGAGAAGCATTCTCCAGATCCTCAAGAATAATCACGAATTCATCACCACCAAATCGGAATACGGTATCCTCGATACGACAACTGCGTTTCAGACGATGGGCAACTTCCTTGAGGAGTTCATCTCCGACTGTATGTCCGAGGCTGTCATTTACATGCTTGAAACGGTCAAGATCCATGAGTATGACCGCAGCTTTTTTCCCGGTTCTCCTTGTTCTCGAGACCGCCTGGTGTAATCGATCATCCAGCAATACCCTGTTAGGCAGGCCGGTCAAAGTATCATGGGTGGCCAGGTGTTCAAGTTTGTTACGCGCCTTGGTCAACTCGGTCACATCTCTTGCAAGAAATAAAACCGCCTGTCGATCATTCACTTTCAGGCCTGTCGATATAACACGACCTTCGAAGATCCGTTTTCCTGCTTGCACAATTAGCTCATATTCCACCACCTGGAGTGTATTGGTATCCAAAGCACGGTGGATGACATCCATGAAAAATGAAGCCTGTTCAGATGACATGACATCTGCCAGCAATTTTCCCTTAAGTTCCAGGGATGGCTGTACCAGTTCATGCTCATCTCCGGCAATAATATCGACATAGCGACCATCCTCGTCCAGCAAAAACACCAAATCAGGCAAGGTATTGATCAGTGCACGAAGTCGCCCATCGGCACTCGCCTTCTGCGCCTGAAACATCTCCTGTAGTTCATCTGAAGAAGTTTGCAGGGAACGTTCAAGCAGATAGCGATCATCATCAGCCTGTTGATAAGTATCCGAGATGCGTTGCAACAACCCGCCCCACTGCTCAGCATCCGGAGAAGATGTATCAGTTAAACCAAGTTTGCGTAATTGCCGCGACAGTAATCTGTGCATCAGGCCTGTTCCCATATCAGGGTCAGAGTCATGGTCTGGTTGTGTAAATCGCAACGACCGCTGGCCAAGGGTGAAATCTCTCCGTAGGAGTAGTAACCAATGACTCCTGCCCCGGCAGGCAACACCTCTTTTACCGCCTCAAGCTCCTCTTCAACACGAGGACCAAGAACAAGGCGCCTACCAACACAACTGATGGCAAGGCATATCGCCGGGCCATTTTCATAACCAGTCATGTCCAGTTGTTCAGCTGCTTCAGCGGCACCATCAACAAGGCGATCAAAATTGGCCCGCATCAATTTGACGTGGCTACCTTCAGGAATATCGCCAGCAAAGATTATAGACTGCTTCTGCTCATCAACCGCCAGAATGGTACGAACCGTATCATGGTCGTCATCATTTTCATTGCGAATGGCAAGGGGTAACAGAAGGCCTGTTGCGGGTAAGCCTTCAGCTCTCTCACCAAGGTACTTCTTGTAAACTTCCAGGGCTGGCTGATTATCCATTGTATAGAGCACATTACCCACCGAGTGAGTCACCTCGCGGTCAGGTCCAAGCAAATCCCAGCCACCACGAGAACCGTGAGCAACTCTGACTGCATCACCATATAAACCCACCGGAATGACACTGCCCATCGTACAATAGCCACGTTCGCTCAAACTGGTCACAATCACCTGCCAATCCTCCAGTAATGATCGCATCATCAGGCAATATATGATTCAAGCCCTCCACATATGCAGAACCATTCACCTTCAGACCATCTGTCAGGGTAAAAACAGCTGCTAAATCAGGTGCCAGCAGTTGCTCGGCCACGCTCGTCCCTACATCGTAAGATTGTACGGCGTCAGTTATTTCACAATGAACTAATTTGAGGCGGGTATCAGCAAAGTGAATGACTGCAGCGATAATACTATCGTCCGATAACACCTCGCCATATATCTCACCAGATGAGGAGCAGCCGATGACAACAGAATTTGGGAAGCTGACATGAATCCCGGCAAGTTCAGAACATAACTCTTCGCCAGGACGGGGGGTGACGAAGACGACAACAAGTGTCTGGGGGGAATCCAGCGTGCTATCAAATGCGCGGTCCCATTTGCTTTCGACCGTGTATCTATGCAGGCTAAATTCCATGAGTCAACTCTCCGATTGCAATCAAACAAGATGAGAATTTATCCAAATTCGATCGATATTCTTTCTATTTAGAGTATCAACATTTTAGTCTGGATTAAAACTTATAGATATATATAGCATTTTCCACTGCGATTCTCAGCATTTTTACAACGATTTTTTCTATTCCATACACATTCGAGCAGACATAAAAAAAGCGGGGTGCTTCCCCCGCTTTCATACTGCCAATAACCGTTTGTCTGTGACAAAAGACTCTCATCGCTAGAAACGCTATAGAGTTATGTTATCTGAAGATCTTCAAAACGCATCGCCAGGAATATGAACCCACCCTTCCATGAGTACACGGGCACTTCGGCTCATCACCACTTTTTCGACTGTCCAGCCACCCTCTGTCTGGCTGGCTTGTGCGCCGACTTTCAGAGTACCGGAGGGGTGACCGAATGTGACACTGTTGCGCTCTCCACCACCGGCTGCCTGGTTAACAAGAGTACCGGGGATCGCCGCAGCAGTGCCAATCGCTACAGCAGCAGTACCCATCATGGCATGGTGCAGCTTTCCCATTGAGAGTGCGCGAACGTTCAAATCGATATCTGTGGCATTCACCTGCTTGCCGCTGGACGAGGTATAGTCCTGCGGGTTTGCGACGAAAGCAACTTTCGGCGTGTGCTGACGCCCTGCTGCCTCCTCAATATTTTTGATCAGCCCCATATGTACTGCACCGTACGCACGAATCGTCTCGAAGCATTCGAGTGCCGCCGGATCACCATTAATCGCTTCCTGCAGTTCAGCACCTGTATAACCAATCTCATCGGCATTCAGGAACACGGTCGGGATGCCGGCATTGATCATGGTCGCTTTAAAAGTTCCGATACCTGGTACCTCGAGGTCATCGACCAGGTTCCCGGTTGGAAACATCGCTTCTGATGCATCCACGGGACTGATGAATTCCACCTCTACTTCAGCTGCCGGAAAAGTCACACCGTCGAGTTCGAAATCGCCGGTCTCCTGCACCTCGCCGTTAGTGATCGGCACATGCGCAACAATCGTCTTCTCGATGTTCTTCTGCCAGATGCGTACCACTGCCGTACCATTGTCGGGAATACGTTCCGCATCAACAAGACCACTGGAGATGGCGAATGAACCAACCGCCGCAGTCAGGTTGCCGCAGTTGCCGCTCCAGTCGACAAATGGCTTGTCGATAGAGACCTGGCCAAACAGGTAGTCAACGTCATGGTCTGCCTTTTCGCTTTTGGTCAGAATGACTGTCTTGCTGGTACTTGATGTGGCACCGCCCATACCGTCGGTTTGCTTGCCATACGGATCAGGACTACCAATAACGCGCAGTAATAGCTTGTCGCGCGCCTCGCCCGGTATTTGCGCCGTTTTCGGCAGATCGTCTAGATTAAAGAACACACCCTTGCTGGTTCCGCCACGCATATAGGTGGCCGGGATCTTTATCTGCGCTACATGAGCCATGCTTACTACTCCCTAGTTTGCGCTGGAGGCGAGAAAGTCCTGTGCAAAACGCTGCAGCACGCCACCCGCATCATACACAGACACCTCTTCAGCGCTATCAAGACGGCAGGTTACAGGGATCTCGACTGTCTCACCGTTGCTACGATGCATCACTACGATCAACTCGGCACGCGGACCGGGGGCGCCGACCACGTCGAAGGTTTCGGTACCGTCGATGCTGTAGGTTTCACGCGTCTCACCAGCTTTGAACTCCAGTGGAAGAACGCCCATACCCACCAGGTTGGTACGATGGATGCGTTCAAAGCCCTCGGCAACAATCGCCTCGACACCGGCCAGGCGCACACCCTTGGCAGCCCAGTCACGCGAAGAACCCTGACCATAGTCAGCCCCGGCGACAATACACAAAGGCTGCTTGCGCTGCATGTAGGCTTCGATTGCTTCCCACATGCGGCTCTGTTCACCTTCCGGTTCAATCCGTGCGAGTGATCCCTGGATCACATCACCACTCTCGTCGCG
>NZ_MPRK01000161.1 GCF_002021095.1 Solemya elarraichensis gill symbiont
GCTCGACTGTGATGGGAAAATCTCGAGCGAATGCCGGGTATTGCGGCACGTATCCAATAGCAGAGCGTGAATGCCGCGGCGCTTTCCCAAGCACCTTGACCTTCCCAATGTCAGGTTCAATAAGACCTGCAATGAGCCTGACAAGGGTACTTTTACCACCACCATTGGGGCCGACCAGGCCGATAAACTCGCCTGCCTCGACATTCAGAGAAACATCACGCAACACCGGGATCTCACCGAATGAGAAGCTGACATTGTCGATTTCAATCATGCTTGTGCTCATTACTGCTCCTGCATGGCATCGATAAAACTGTTCAGCGACTGCTCCAGATCATTAGACAATGGATCAAGTACCACCAGTTGCGCGCCAATCGCTTCGGCAATCACGCTTGCAATACGCCGATCGAATTGTGGCTGCACAATAATCTTGCCAATGCCTTTCTGTTTAGCCATTTCTATCAATTCACCAAGACGCCTTGGGCCCGGCTCCTTGCCATCCTTCTCGATGACGATCTGCACCAGTCCATACTGGCTTGCGAGATAGCCCCAGGCAGGATGAAAGACAAGAAAGTATCGTTGTTCGATATCAGACATTACCTCGACAGCGCGCTGGTCTACCTGCTTAAAATGCTGCTGTGCCGCCTGTAAATTGCCCTGGTAATAGTCAGCACCATGCGGATCACTTGACGTCAACTCCTCTGCTATCAGGGCAAGAATCGCATCGATGTTTGCCGGCGATGTCCACACGTGCGGGTCACCACCCTTGTGGTCATGCTCATGGGATTCGTGATGATCAGATTCAGTGCCAGCTTCAGCATTGACGGGCAGATCATGACGCAAATCGATGACCTTCATATCCGGATTCAGCGCACGAATCTTACCCATCCAGACTCTCTCGAAAGGCAGGCCGCTGGTGAAATAGAGATCAGCCTCACCAAGTCGCTGTAACTGTGAAGGTTGCGGGTCGTAAGTAATCGGGTCATGACCAGCAGTCACCAGTGCCTCAACACTAATCCGCTCTCCGCCAACCAGCGAGACGAGCGAAGCGATTGGCAATACGCTTGCGAAGAGCTTTAAAGATGCGGCACTAAGAGGTGCTGAGAGCAGCAACAACAGCAGTGCAAGCGTGATACGATTCTTTTTCATGAACAGGTGGTAAATGCAATAATGTTACAATATAACATAACTATCTCGCCTCCGCGCGATACCCTCACACTTTAGACTGAACGATGAAAAAAGGCTCCCTGCTACTTCACCCGCTTGAAACTGAGCTGCTGCCTGACCTCGAAACTCTGTACGCAACACTACACAGAATCGGCTTCACAGGCGACGCCATCGACGAGCAGAGCTGGATGGTTGGCGAACAGTTTCTGCAACTGCTGACTTTCATGGGCTGCTCCCCACATATTCGTCTTGAGCCTGACTCAGAAGATGACCATGATTACTGCCATATTTCGCTGCGTCAGGCAGAAGCTCCACAACTGCTCTACAGCAACCATTCACGCCCCTGCCGCTGCCGCAGCTGTGGCAAACCAGTGGTGCAGACATGGAAAGAGTTTGATGCAGGTGCAGGCATCTGGAGATGTCGCCACTGCGCTACTCTGCACAAACGTCTTGAAGAGTTACGCTGGCGCAACGATTCCGGTGTTGCGGTCTGCTTTGTTGAAATTCACTCGATCTACCCGGGTGAAGCCCAGCCTGTCGATTCACTGATAAAACAGCTTGAGAAGATCACCAGCAGCGCTTGGCGCTATTTCCACCTGCATGATCAGGTTTTATAGGTGTACAGCTGATGGACGATATCGCCCTTTGAGAGATTACTCGGGGATTTCTTCACTAAGTTTGAAAGGCAAAACCACATCAACAGACACCGGGAGATGATCCGATAACGGAAAATCGATAACATGCGGCGTGTCCGTATCGAGTGATTCAGACAGAAAAATATGGTCAATCTTTCGTACTGGCTGCCACGACGGATAGGTTGGTGCTCCGCAGGTTGCATCTTTGAGGCCATTGTTTTCCATGAAATCGACCAGCAGGCTGGAATCAGTGGGACAGTTAAGGTCACCCATCACGGCAATATGCTTGCGAGACGCTATCAGTTCGGAAACAAAGGACAACTGGCGTAGTCGCCCTTGCCGGCCCAGCGCGAGGTGCAGAAAAACAACCGAGAAGAGTTCATCGCCCTCACCGTAATCAACCAGGATCGCACCTCTTCCCGGCAGGCCGGGCAAACTGTAGGTATGCGTCTCCATCGGGCGGATACGGCTCAGAAATCCGTTGCTGTATTGTGCAAGCGGACCGACATTTCGATTCACCTGCCAGTTCCAGTAGGGGAAATCGGCACGATGTGCAAGATAGGCAGTCTGGTCGAGAAACGAAGAGCGCAGGCTGCCCGCATCGACTTCCTGCAAACCGACAATATCAAAATCAACGACCAGCTTTGAGATCAGGTCGAGATTTTCCTGTTTTTCAGGATGAGGAAAGAAATGCTGCCACCCTTTGGTTATATATTCCCGCGGGCTGGCAGTCTGAAGGCCGCTCTGAATGTTGTAGCTCAACAGCCGGATACGCTGCTCTCCGGCTACTGAAGATTCAGACACGGCCTCTTCCTTCATAGATAATTATTTCGCCGCAGAGGCACGCTCGGCACGTAACCTGGCAACAAGGTAGTCGGCGATTTGGAACTTCTCAGCCCAGGAATAGGCTTTCTCTACCTTGTACTGACCATCGACGATCAGCGCCGGAACACCTATTATCTGGTACTCTTTCGCCAACTTGACTGCTTCCTGCATTTTCAGGTTCACAACAAAAGAATCCATCATGTCGTGATAGGCAGTCAGATCAACACCATGTGATGCGAGAAACTGGTCCATCGCATCCTGCGTATTGATGCGCTGCTTTCTGTCATGCATCGCGCTCATTATCGCATCATGCAGTTCCGGCTTGCCCATCTGTTCAAGAGCAAAGAAAGTCTTGGCATGCATTTGCACATTGGGTCGATTGAAGGTTGCCGGATAGCGGACAAATTCGACGTCATCCGCCTTGGTCTTCAGCCACTCTTTTACGGCGGGCTCAAAAGCATAACAATGGGGGCAGGCGTACCAGAAAAACTCGACAACCTGGATTTTCTCCTTGCCCGGAGAGTCCACACCTATGACCGAGTAATTAATCCCTTCAACTGGCTGTACAGCCATTGCTACAGGTGAAATCAGTAAAAGAAAAGCTATTAGTATTTTTTTCATGGAATTGTCGTCCAACTAATTAAATTGAAAAATCATGACAGTTAAGACACGGGCGCAGCACATCAGTTCCACATGTTAAGGCGCTCATTCATGTTTCAAGCCAGAAGGTTACCGGTCCATCATTGACCAACGCAACCTGCATATCGGCACCAAAGCGACCACAACCGATGTCGCCACTGTAATCTGTTCTAACCCTGGCAACAAGATAATCAAATAGCCGTTGTGCATCCTGTGGCGGTGCACCCCGGCTAAAACCCGGCCGCATACCCTTGTGCGTTTCTGCAGCAAGGGTAAATTGGGGAACCAGCAGAATTCCACCCTGCGTGTCATTAACACTGAGATTCATCTTACCATCCGAATCATTGAAAATGCGGTAATTACACAGGCGATATGCGAGTTTGTCAGCGCTCTGTTGCGTATCGCTGCGAGTCACTCCGACAAGCACCAGCATGCCGGTGCCGATTTCAGCAATACGATCACCATCAACATCGACAGATGCACTGGTTACTCTCTGCGCCAACCCAATCATACTAAACGACCTGCCATCACCATATTTAATCAACCGCTAAAAATTCGTCACAGCACCAATTTGCACATCGTGTAGGAATTTTCCTACAAAATTTTCAGAAAACGACCATATTCAAGCGTGTCTTTGATCTCGTGATGTAAAACGGGACATCCAAGTCGCCCTTTTACACTCGATCTTCGACAGCCTTTATTGCCCCGGACGCCCTGCG
>NZ_MPRK01000162.1 GCF_002021095.1 Solemya elarraichensis gill symbiont
GTTTCCAGACAGAGGGACGCAAGAGCGATGATTTGCTCGACGAGGCTGAACGCAAGGTATTCGAAATTGCCGAGCAGCGCCAGCGTGGTGTTGGTGGTGGTTTCCAACCGACCAAAACCCTGGTCAAGACCGCACTGGAACAGATTGAGCAGCTATACGAGTCGGATGATCCGCTCACCGGCACCTCGACAGGGTTCACTGATCTTGACGATGCCACCTCCGGCCTGCAGGACTCCGACCTGATCATTGTCGCCGGACGACCCTCAATGGGTAAAACCACCTTTGCCATGTATATGGCCGAGAATGTTGCCATCAAGGCGCGTAAACCCGTTGCTGTCTTCAGTATGGAGATGCCGGGCGAACAGTTGGCGATGCGTATGTTGTCGTCGCTGGGACGTGTCGAGCTGGGACGTATTCGTAGCGGCAAGCTGCTCGACGATGAGTGGCCACGCCTGACATCCGCCGTTTCGATACTCGCCGAGGCACCGATTCATATCGACGACACACCGGCGCTGACGCCATCAGATTTGCGTGCGCGTGCACGCAGATTGAAACGTGAATGTGACGGTGAGCTGGGCCTCATCGTTATCGACTATATGCAGCTGATGCAGGCACCGGGTACCGAGAACCGGACCAACGAGATCGGTTTGATTTCACGCTCGCTGAAAGCGCTGGCAAAAGAACTCAAGGTGCCGGTAATTGCCCTGTCACAGCTCAACCGTGGTCTTGAGCAGCGTACCAACAAGCGTCCCATCATGTCGGACCTGCGTGAATCAGGAAGTATCGAGCAGGATGCTGACGTTATCATCTTCATCTACCGGGACGAGGTCTACAATGACGAGTTGCCAGAAGAGGAGAAGGGAAAGGCAGAGATCATCATCGGCAAGCAGCGTAACGGTCCGTTGGCGAACATCAAACTGACCTTTCTCGGCAAGTACACCAAGTTTGAGAATTTCTCTCCTGTTGGCGGTTACGGCGACTACGGTGGCTAACCCGGTAGCGCGCATCGATCTCGATGCACTGGTTCACAATTATCAGCACGCGAGTGAAGCCTGCGGCTGCCCGCTGTTCGCCGTAGTCAAGGCGAATGCCTATGGTCATGGTGTGTTGCACATTATCGATGCACTGCGTGAGCATGCTGACGGTTTTGCCGTATCGCGTGTCGAGGAGGCGCTAGCACTCAGGTCACATGGCATCGAACAGCGCCTGCTGGTTCTTGGTGGCATCATGCAGGCACCGGAAATTAATTTCGCAGCAGACAACAGCGTCGAGGTTGTTCTTCACGACGAAAAACAGATTGGCATGCTGGAATCCTGGAAGGGCAGTGATAAAGGCCCTCTAGGTGTCTGGGTAAAGATAGATACAGGTATGCACAGGCTTGGTTTCGCCCCCGCTCATGCCAAATCGGTGCTTGAGAAAATTGGCTCAAACAAAAATCTGAAACTTGTCGGCGTACTCACCCACTTCGCCAATGCCGATGATCTGTCGCGTGAAACAACCAGGCTACAGCTGGCAGAGTTTGCTCCTTTCATGGAGAGTGCCGAAGAGACCAGTCTCGCCAACTCTGCTGCTATCCTCGGGTGGCCGGAGGCACACAAGGGCTGGGCGCGTCCCGGCATCATGCTCTACGGCGCATCCCCCTTTATTAATGGCACAGCTGCAGGTGACGGGCTCAAGCCGGTCATGACACTGAGAACAAAACTCATATCGGTTCATGAACTGAAGCAGGGTGATGCCATCGGTTACGGCAGCATATGGAGTTGCCCGGAAGATATGCGCGTGGGAGTCGCTGCGATCGGTTACGGTGACGGTTACCCGCGCCATGCACCGAGCGGCACACCGGTACTGGTCAACGGGAAACGTGCACCGCTTGTCGGGCGCGTCTCGATGGATCTGATCACTATCGATCTGCGCGAACACCCGAATGCAGCTGTCGGCGACAGTGTTGTCTTGTGGGGTGAGGGTTTGCCTGTTGAAGAGATTGCACACTATGCAGATACCATCAGTTACGAGCTCTTTTTCCGCCTGACCGGGCGTATCAAGTTCCGTTACGAACAGGCTCCCTGATGGCAAAAGCGGCGAAGGTTCAGTATCAATGCGACCAGTGTGGCGCCACCTATCCGAAATGGGCAGGGCAGTGCAGTGACTGCGGCACCTGGAACAGTTTGAGTGAGGCGCGTGTTGCCCCGGTTTCGAAACGCTCGGTTGGATATGCCGGCGAAATCGGTGATGTCAGCGTGCGCAAGCTCAGTGAAGTTGGCACCGAAAGGCAAAGTCGCATAGACACGGGTATCAGCGAACTCAACCGCGTTCTCGGTACAGGACTCGTCGAGGGTTCCGTCGTACTGCTCGGTGGTGATCCCGGTATTGGTAAATCAACCCTGTTGATCCAGATGCTGGCCATGTTGGCGGCATCGCACCCGGCACTTTACGTCAGTGGCGAAGAGTCAGCCGAGCAGATCGGGTTGCGCGCACGCCGCCTGGGGCTCGATGCCGGTGATTTAGGCCTGCTGACGGAGACATCTATCGAGCGCGTGCTGGCACTCGCTTCGAGTGCAAAACCACGCATCATGGTAGTTGACTCCATTCAGACCATGTACACGGAGATGATCCAGTCCGCACCGGGCGGTGTTGCACAGGTGCGTGAATCGACTGCGCAACTGGTGCGTTTTGCCAAGCAGACAGGAACCTGTGTGATTCTTGTCGGCCATGTCACCAAGGAGGGCAACCTCGCCGGGCCGCGCGTGCTCGAACACATGGTTGATACCGTACTCTATTTTGAAGGTGAAGCAGGCAGCCAGTTTCGCTTGATACGCACCATGAAAAACCGCTTCGGCGCAGTTAACGAACTGGGTCTGTTTGCGATGACAGACCAGGGCCTCAAGCCGGTTACCAATCCCTCGGCGATATTTCTCTCACGTCACGAGGAACCTGTTAGCGGCAGTGCAATTCTTGTTACGCGTGAGGGCAGTCGTCCCTTGCTGGTTGAGGTTCAGGCACTGGTGGATAGCAGTCCACTCTCCAATCCGCGTCGGGTGTCGCTTGGCCTTGAACAGAACCGCCTGTCGATGCTGCTTGCAGTACTGCATCGTCATGCAGGCGTCGGCATGTACGACCAGGATGTTTATGTGAACGTCGTTGGAGGAGTGCGGATTACCGAGACAGCAGCTGATCTTCCGGTATTGTTGTCAGTGCTGTCGAGTTTCAGGGACAGGCCCCTGAGCCGTCATCTCGCCGCATTTGGTGAGGTTGGCTTGTCTGGTGAGATTCGTCCGGTGCCGAATGGCGAGGAGCGAATTCGTGAAGCAGTCAAACACGGCTTTACACGTATTCTCGTGCCTGCGGCAAACAAGCCCAAGAGCAGTTTTGACGGTGTCGAGATCGTTCCTGTGCAGCGTCTGTCCGAGGCGATTTCACATACAGAGTAGTGTTACGAACTTTACCTGAGTAAGAGAGGTAAAAAGCACTTCCTACGGCGTTGCGGAGAATGCTTAACAACGCCGTGTGGAAGTGAAGGGGTTGAATCATAGATGCGTATCAGCTTAATTTGTACTCGATTGGTAGCACTACATGTATTCGATCCTCCTTGCTTGAAGCAGGAATAGTTTCAAATGGCATCGAATTTTTTACTGTCTTGATGGCTGCTCTATCCAGGGTTTTATTCCCGGACGATTTTTTGACCTTTAAGCCAAACATGTGGCCGGTCTTGGAGATGGTAAATTGAACAATCACCACGCCCTGCTTACCTCTTTTTTTGGCCTTTTTCGGATAATATTTCTTTTTATTGATTCGATAGGCTAAGCGGGCAAGATAGTTATCTTTTGCCTTGTTGCTTTTAGCAACACTGTTATCTTTTTGCTGCGCTCTTGTCGAGCTTGCGGAATCTGTGGAGACTGTAAATTAGTTTGTGTATCTGCTTATCATTAACCCCTACGGGAGATAAGCACGATGAACGAAAAAGAAATCCGAGCACTTGC
>NZ_MPRK01000163.1 GCF_002021095.1 Solemya elarraichensis gill symbiont
GCCTGCTCCCATAAAGAGCGCGGCTCCCAGTGACAACAGGAGTGCCACGGGTAACATCGCGGCCTCTCTCGACTGCCAACCGTGACGATAGATACCGAAAGCTATAACCAGCAAGAGCGAAAAAAATAGGGAGAGGCTCGCACCACGAGAATTGCTCAGGTAGAGTGCGACGATCAGGACAGCCCTGGGACTCAGTACCACCGAAAGCCAGCGGATCAATACACCTCGCATTCCTTTACCTTCACGTACCAGGTTCATCGATGAGAGCAGCAGACCCAGTGTCACACTGATCGCGATCGACAACAGCGCACCGAAATGGTTGGGGGTGGGATAAGTGCCATGCGCCCGACTGGTGCCGCCCGCCTCTACCCAAAGTGCAGTTAAACCATTGCCATAATAACCTGCAATGCCCAGCAAGGCCTCGCCAAGCCCAACGCACAACAGAAGAATCATCAAGGTGCGCAATCGCTTGCGACTATCGACCAAAATTAACGTCATCAGCAGCATCAACAGATAGGCTGTGTTTTTCAAAATACCTGCAAGAGATGAACCCGGGTCCAGTGACAATGCATGCCAACTCGTCCCGATTACTGGCTCAGCCGAGGTAATCAGTGCTGCAGTTGATGGGCTGAGAAACTCAAGCAATGCAAGTGGCACCGGGACTAGCTGCAACCACTGGTAAAGTATCCATGCACCAAGTAGCAGCAGGGGTATTTTGAGGCGAATCAGCACCCCTGGTAGCGGTAATTTTCTGGACAGTATGTAGACAAGCCAGGCTCCCGCAAGCAGGAATATCGCGACTTCAAAAAATGACCAGGCCCACACACGATTGCTGCCGAGCGGAAGCGGCAGCCATGCAATCAGGAACAGGTAGAGGATGAATAGCGACCGAGGGGCGTCTCGCTTAACACTGTCGCTATGTGCCTTGTGTTTTTTCACCCTGCCCCGTGTTCCCTTTCAAGCCGCCTCAAAAATCCGCTCCAACCGGTTCGCCTGGCTGACTGATGAATAATCTGGCTGAATTGTGGTTCTTTCATCGCAGAGATAAAAAAAGCGGACATCTCCTGCTGCTGCCTGGGCAATTGGCTCCAGGCTGTCATTGCAAGCCAGGCGACCTGGCTCACAACACCACGCTCCCATGAACCAAGCTGCTGCGCCTTCGACAGCGCCACTTGTACCTGGCTATCGAATCCCGAGTGGTTGAAACGCGCAATTGCCAATTCAGACCAGGCTCTTGCCCAGGCACTTCTCCGTATTACGGCCAACCGGGCATGTTCCGCAGCTTGTTGTGTAACCTGGCGCCCTCCCGTCCCACTGGAGATGTCCGAGTGCGATTGGTAGAGAAGTGCAAGATCAAGTTGATAGTCTGCATGTAGTGAAGAGAGACGGGCTGCATTTTTCTGCATACCCACTATTTTGACCAGCTTTTCCCGGCTCAAAAAGCCCGTTGAACTGTTATCTGCATGCAATAGTTTATGTGCAGCGATAGACAGCAGATCTGCATACCCTGCAGTTGCAGAAAGGAAAGCAAGGACTAGCAGGGTAAGCAGCACAATCAGTGCTCCTGTTTTGGTGACATTATCAGCTTTTCGTGCCATGATTAACGAGGATTTTTATACTAATTATAATTTGCACGTCTGCATTATCTGCTTGAAATACTTGCAGTCAAAGCAAAATAATTCGATAATTGTCGCACATTTTGTACAGCAAGGATGCGCGACATGATAAAGGGAATATCTAGAATGGAAAAAATTGTAGAGACAATATCTACAACTACGAGCAGCACCAAGATAAAAACTTTCTGCAAAGCTTTACCGAAACTCGTAGCATCAGCAGCAATACTTTTCCCGATCAGCACTACAACACTGCAGGCAGAGATTCCCACTGATCTCGAGATACAGTCATCCAGGCTCTCAATGAATGCCTATGAGGTTAATCTCAACGATCACGAAATACGTTACATCAAATCACTGATCGCGAAGGACTACCCTACACCATCAATCATTTTGCACGGTATTGGCCGCGGCTTGCCAATCAACGACATCGTCTATCATCTTGTAAAGTCCGATCCCGAAAGTGGGCTGGAAATCTACCAGCAAGCGATGAACCTGCTCCCTTCACTACCTGGCTGGGTGTGTGAACAGTCAATCGCTTCAAACAATCGTTTCTATGAGCGCTACAGCCTGGGACAACTTGGCTCATCGAAATCTATTCAGGCAGTAGCAGACAGGTATTTCGGCAGCAATGCTCGCCTCGGTGAGCAGAGTAATAGCAAAGGCGATTTGCAAGTGGATATCGATGAACTGATCGGAATCGCAAACCGGGAGAAAAAGGGCTCGACCGGTGATGCCTGGTGGTACGTATCTGCAAAGAGCCACCCTGCCGCGCAGTTACCCGTACTCGTTTCTCTCTATCAAAAGGACAACCAGATGGTTGTCGATGCAGACATTGATGCCCTAAAGCAAAGAAAGGCTTCTGGTACAGAGACTGCGCCGGTGAAGTTCATCTATAACGCAAGAAACCTGCTCCCAACCAGCCAAGTTGAATCTGCAGTCGCCAAGGCAGTGAATAGCAGAATTGGCGCAGTATCACTTGGCAATTATGCCAGTGGGCGTTACATCGACACCAGCGACAGACGAACCAGCGTAAGTGAAGTACTTTACATCTATGCAGCGGAACGCCTGCGTGTGACACCACCACGCGAATGGCGTGAACTCGACCATCATGTCAATGCGAAAACCAGTGAATTAATAGCACTTTTCCCCATACCGGAAAAGTCGTCCATCCCTGTTGCCAAGTGGAACAAGATTAACAGGCAACTGCAAAGCACCGGTTTCGAAAAACCGGTAATGATCACTGTTTACGGCGACACCATGGAGCGCTGGATCGATGATGCCGAGTGGATCGCGGTAGCGAACAGCCTTGGTATCAAATACATACCTACCGTCTTTTTCTACCACGAGACAGAGCGCTATACCTGCGAATCACCCGCAGCTTGCGGTGCTGGCATCTGTGGTTCTGCGCTGGCTGCCGGCGCCAAAATTGGCAGCTGTAAACCTGTTGTCTATCCCCCACCACCGCCTTCAAGCCAGGATTGAAGGGCTGTATGTATAAGTTACACAGATGCAAGGAAAGCAGTAACGTGAAAATATACAGGGATCAGGCTATGGCTAAATATATATACAAAGAAAAGAGTTGGAATCGTGTGCATGCCACTCGACTAAAACTGGGAATCGGCGCAGTGATTCTTTGTGCTGGTGCCCTTGGCAGCAGTACTGTGCTATCGCAATACAGGCTGGAGCAGCCAGTCGGTAATATGGTCGCCTACCCTATTGTCAATATTTCTGCCGGCTACAGCAGTGCGCTCTATGACAGCGCCGGGAATGAAGAGGCAGCATCACCGTTAATTACAGCCATGCTTGGGGCGGGCCTCCAGGGCAAACGCCGTGGACACTTCTACGGCCTTGAATATGCAGCAGATACAAACTACTTTCTCGATGCAGAAGCCGAAGAACAACAAATCAACCAGCGACTTGTCGGCTACTGGGGAACAGCATTCACGCAGAGACAGAACCTTGATATCGGCTTTGAAATCAGGGCTTCGGAGTATCCTCGCGGATACGAAAACCCTCTGGATGGGAACCACAATACGATTGGCGATCAAACCGGTGCCAAATGGAAACAGTACCAGGCTGGTGGCCTCTATGTACTAGGGAATGATGAGACTCGCGGTAAACTGGAGCTTGCAGCCTGCTTAACATGTCTCCGTAACGATAATGACGATTACCAGTATCGAGACAGCAATATCATTGACACATCCGCTACCCTGCTAGCACGCGTATTGCCAAAGACGCATCTTCTGTTCCAGGTTGCTCACAGCAAGTTTGAATATACCAACGCAAACCCGGGTGACTTTACTGATGGGCTAGATAGCACCGAGATGCGTTACCTGGTTGGCGCAACC
>NZ_MPRK01000164.1 GCF_002021095.1 Solemya elarraichensis gill symbiont
TTTTCCTTTGGCGCTGGCGCACGTCAGAAAAACAGTCTCGCCTAGTGGCTACCGCGGACTACGCGCCTTCGATTCTCTCTCCTTGGCGCGCAGCGATTGCCACTGCGTGGCCGCCATTCTGCCTGACAACACCCTTGGGCTGACCAGTGGTGCCCGAGGTATAAAGAATATAGAGAGGATCAGTCGCCTTGACCGCAACCGGATCAGCTGGCTCTACACCTTCCTGAAAAGCGTACCAGTCGAGATCGCGTCCTTCCTTCATCTGGAATTCGGCCTGCGGACGATGCAGTACGACGACTGCATCAGGCTTGTGCTTTGCTTCCTCGATCGCAGCATCAATCAGTGGTTGGTATGCAATCACCTTGCCAATTTCGATACCGCAGCTTGAAGTAAGTAATAGTTTTGGCTTGGCGTCATTGATTCGTATCGCCAGGTCGTGCGAGGCAAAACCGCCGAATACGACTGAATGGATTGCACCGAGACGCGCACCGGCAAAGGTGGCGACCTGGTCACGCAGCTCTCTGAATGTGATGGAATCCTTGGTGTCGGTAACGGGCGAATCATAATAGATTGCAACCTGGTCTCCACGGCCGTTTTCGACATGATAGTCAACGGCCATGTAACAGGTGTTCATTTCACCGTCGGCATACCAGTTCCACTCATTCCCCTCGTGCTGCAGGATCTGCTTGGGGAACTTGTACCATTGCAGTTTTGCTGCTTCCTCACTCCAAAAGGCTTCGGGCTCTTCGATAGACTTACGGTAATAGCTTTGATAGTCCACTGATTCCTCCAGACGTTTTCAAAGGTGACATGTTCGCCCATGGAAAGTCGCGCGGCGCAACGCTTCTCTCCTCCTGCACTCCCTTGCAGCCCGGCATGCCTGATTGATTATATTGCGATCCCGGTTGTGGCCAGTTCGCATGTTTAAATATCAACAGTAAAAAAGAAATGACTCCGGTAGTCATTTCCCAGGGCAATGGCCTAGTGTGGTGCAGAGCACAATTTGTGTCAAGCACCCGCGTCAATAGCCAGTCTCAGCCCGGCTTTTCATCGAGCAGTTCATGCAGTGAGCTAATCTGCAATACTCCCGGGGTCTCAACCTCTTCCTCGACACCACAGCTGAATTTTGTATCGACACGCACCACCCTGACTGCCTGCATGCCGAGAGCCTGTGCCGGCTCCATATCGCGCCGCGGATCATCACCAACATGGAGCGACTCCCCGGCTTTCACCCCGGCAAGCGCCAGTGCCTCTTCCAGCATCGCAGGGTGTGGCTTGGCGTGGCCGACCTGTGCTGCCGTCAATGAGTGATGAAAAAGGCCTGCCAACGGGGTTTTGTCGATTTCTGAAGTCCCGTTGGTGACCGAGATCAGCGTGTATTGGCGGCCTAACTGCTGCAGTACCTCTGGCACATCGTCGAACGGCTCAACACGATTACGGTGTTCCTGAAAATATTCGGTTGCCGTAACTGCCAGGGAGACATCATGGCCACTCTCTTCGAGCAGTACTTCGAGATGGCGTGTTCTGAGCAGGTTCAAATCATGCATCAGGTGTGGCTTGGCATGTGCCAGTTCGCGGCGGTGTTCACGCATCGAGCTGACTGAATGAATCTCGGTGAGTCGCGGGGCACGTGACTGCAGCCATTCAAACAGCGCGTTCTCGGCACGCATGATGGTCACATGACAGGGCCACAAGGTGTCATCCAGGTCAAATGTGATCAGGCGCAGGCCCGGATAACGATGCTCTAGCATCTGTTTAATCCTCTGCCTGCAGGCCGGGAAGGATGCGTTCGCGAATCAGTTTGCATAATGGTTCAATCTGCGGGTATCTCGGTTCCATTTCAAGAATATAGTCGAGCACCAGTGGAATATCAGCCAGATAGCCGGCTTTGCCATCACGCCGGTAGAGGCGTGCAAAAATACCCGCTACCTTGATGTGGCGCTGCAATCCCATGAGATCAAACCAGCGCTGGAAGTTCTCCTCATCACTGGCCGACATCAATCCGGACTGGATCGCCAGCTGCGCGTAGCCCATAGCCCAATCATCAACCTGCTGCAGCGGCCAGCGAATATAGGCATCCTTGAGCAAGGACACCAGATCGTAGGTGATAGGTCCGACAACGGCATCCTGAAAATCGATAATCCCCGGCAGTGGCGGATGCGACAACATCAGGTTGCGTGAATGATAATCCCTGTGTACGAAAACCTGCGGCTGTTCGAGGGCATTCATGGTGAGCTGGTGAAAGACCTCATCGAGCATGTCATGATCCTGCTCACCAAGTTTCAGGTCGAGATGTTCACCACATAGCCAGTCGCGAAACAGTTCCATCTCGAAACGTAGCAGGTTTGCATCATACACAGGCAACCCATCTGTCGAGGTACTTGCCTGCATTGTGGCAAGCGCACTCAGTGCATCGCCATAGAGACCTGGCGCACTCTCCTCATTGAGCTCTTCGAGATACTGCACATCGCCGAGATCCTCGAGCAGCAAAAAACCCTGTTCAGACTCATGCGCGACGATCTTCGGTACATGCAAACCTGCGGCTGAAAGCCTTTTCTCGATATCGATAAACGGGCCACAGTCCTCTTTCTCTGGCGGCGCATCCATCACCACCCATGGCATTCCATCCGGTCCAATTGCACGAAAATAGCGCCTGAACGAGGCATCGCCAGAGACCTGCGTAATCTCTGTTCCTTCTCTGTTCCAGTGTGCATCAAGCCATTTTCTGATGGCTTCTGTTCTTTGCGGCATATGCAGCTTACTCCGTGTGTTCAATATGTTGGTATGGCTCGATAACGACCTCTTCCTTGCAGGGCTAATAGGTCTTGCCGAAGGCACGATAGCTGAGACAGCGCATATCGTCGGCAATCAGGTAAAAGCAGGGCAGGGCAACAAGAATCAATCCCGTGGCAAACAATAGCCCGAAACCGAGACTGATCGCCATCGGTGACAGAAAAGCAGTCTGCCCGCTGGAGAAAAATATCAGCGGTGATACGCCAAGAAAAGTGGTGATGGTGGTGAGCATAATCGGGCGGATACGTACGCGCCCTGCCTCGACCAGTGCGTCAAGACGATCCATGCCTTCACAACGCATGCGGCGAGCGAACTCGACCAGTATCAGCGAGTCGTTGACGACGATACCGGAGAGCGCAAGAAATCCGATCAGCGACAGAAACTGCAGGTGCAGTCCAAACAGCACATGGCCAATAATGACGCCGATGAGGCCAAACGGAATCGCAAACATCACCACCAGCGGGTCGAGCAACGAACGAAACAGTGCGGAGAGAATGAAAAAGATCAGCACCAGTGCGATCAGCCCCGCCTGCTTCATGCCGGCCATCGATTCTGCAGCCTCTTTCTTCTGACCGAGAAACATCAGGCGATAACCCGGCATCTCATCGGAAAATGCTGCAAATTCGTTGCCGATGCGCTCAATCACCTGGTCCGGGGTGGTGATCTTGTCATCAACATCTGCGGTGATGGTCGCGAGACGCTCCAGGTCACGTCGGCTGATACTGTTATAACCACGCCCCTTTTCAACTGTTGCAACCTCGCCGAGATAGACGACACGCCCGTCATTGAGCGTAATCGGCAGGCTGGTCAGCGGCATGCTGCCTTCTCGGATCGCCTCAGGGTAGATCAGCCTCACCGGAATCGACTTGTCGCGCCAGTTCACCTGGGTCACTTCAAGTCCCAGGAAGCCGGTACGTACGGCGTTTGCCAGTTGCTGCTGTGTCAGGCCGAGTTGGCGTCCATGCTCGTTGAGCATGTACTGGTACTCCAGTTTGCCCGCCTCCATATCGTGGCGTACATCGTAGACACCGGGAATGGTTTTAACATAACTGCTGACGCGCTCCGCCTGCTGACGCAAGAGGTCGACATTTTCACCGACCACTCCCACTTCAAGATCAGCTCCGCCCGGACCACCCTGGGCACGCAGTATCGACAGCCGCCTGATA
>NZ_MPRK01000165.1 GCF_002021095.1 Solemya elarraichensis gill symbiont
TATTTGGTTTAACGAGGATTGCCTTGCTGCTGTCCGCCTTCGTAAGAAATTATTGCGGATATTTCATCGTTCCCCTACTCCTGTCCATCTCGTTGCTTACAAAAAACAAAGGGCCTTGACCCGACGTATTCTTAAAACTACTCGCAGGCAATCATGGCAGTCCTATGTCAGTACCCTCAATGATCAATCCCATCTTCACTCTGTATGGAGAACCATTCGTGGCCTACAGGGCCGCACAACTACCTCCCCGGCACCTAAACAGGTGATTGTGGACTCCCAACCTGTTCAAGATATGCCTGGTATTACTAATGCTATTGCCCAACAGTTCTGTAAAAATTCGTCAAATGATATTTATAACACCGCTTTTCAGCAACATAAGTTATTATCTGAACAACACCCCATTGACTTTTCTAGTGATCACACTGAAGATTATAACATGCCTTTTACGTACGAGGAATTTACCATTTGCCTTAACAAATCAAAAGACACCAGTCCTGGCCCCGATAACATCCCCTATAGTTTTCTACATCATTTGCCTAAACAATGTCAACTTATTTTGCTTGATATATATAATTCTATATGGTCGTCCGGACATATCCCTTCTTTATGGAGAACTGCTCATGTTATTCCCATTCCCAAGCCTGGTAAAGATCATACCCTTGCCACCAATTACCGACCCATTTCTCTTACTAGCTGCCTTTGTAAAGTGTTCGAACGCATGATTAATGACCGGCTGGTGTGGGTTCTTGAGTCCCAGAATCTATTATCCAATATTCAGTGTGGTTTCCGTAAAGGCCGCACGACTATAGACCATTTACTGCGCCTGGACCACTATATAAAAAATGCTTTTCGTGAACGTAAAAGGGTTGTTACCGTCTTTTTTGATCTCGAAAAAGCCTATGACACCACTTGGCGCCATGGCATTCTTAGTGATATCTATGATCTTGGGTTCCGAGGTCACTTGCCTATCTTTATTGCCAACTTTCTTCAGGATCGTTCTTTTCAAGTTCGCATAGGATCCACTTATTCTTCTTCTTTTCCCCAACATAATGGGGTTCCCCAAGGTAGTGTGTTATCTGTGACCCTATTTTCCATAAAAATTAATAGCATCGCTAATGCCATTGATTCTGATACCCTTAGTTCTCTTTTTGTTGACGATTTCGCAATTAGTTTCGCACATAGACATATAGATGCTATTGAGTCCCATTTACAAGCCTGTCTTCATAACCTCGAAAAGTGGGCTGTCCGTAATGGTTTTAAGTTTTCTCCCTCTAAGACTGTTTGTATGCACTTCTGTCGCCTTACTTCTGGTGTTCGTCATCCCCTTCTTACCTTATTCGATAATGCTATTCCCGTCGTAACTGAATTTAAATTTCTTGGAATCATTTTTGATCCCAAGTTAATATACAATAAGCATATATATCATATTCGGCTCAAATGTAAAAAGGCCTTAAACATTCTGAAGGTTCTTGCAAGTACCACATGGGGCAGTGACCGTCTCTTGCTCCTAAAAATTTACCGTTCTTTAATACGCTCCAAGTTAGACTACGGCTGTCAGATTTATGGCTCGGCCAATAATACCTTATTGAAGCTATTGGATACTATTCATCATACGGGTCTTCGCCTCGCTCTTGGGGCTTTACCCACCACCCCAGTCCAGAGTCTTTATGTTGCCGCGAACGAACCACCTTTGCACACACGTCGGTGTCAGCTCTCCTTAACTTATATGCTTCGCATGACCCAGTCTCCCTCCAACCCTGCTTGGACTGCCACATTTGATACCAGCAATGTGCAGCAGCATTTATCCCGTTCCCGATCCAAACCGCCTTTTGGCATTCGCCTATCCCACGATTTTCTGCATTGTGCTATCCATCCTGATTCTATATTGCCTTATCCCTTGTCCCCTGTTCCACCTTGGCTACTCCACATACCGCATGTTCATATGCATCTGCATACTCTTGGCAAACGCCACACCAACTCATTAATTTACCAAACATTGTTTCGAGAATACTGTGAATATCATCCTACCCCTTTCCACGTTTACACTGATGGCTCTAAGAAGGATGGTCAGGTGGCGGCTGCCGCCTATCATTCTACTTCTTTTTGCGCCAGTAGCCTCCCTGATGAGGCTAGTATTTATACGGCTGAGTTGTATGGCCTCTTTTTTGCACTTCGTCTCATCCATCTCCAACAACCCACTTCCGCCACTATTTTTTCCGATTCATTATCGGCTCTTCAAGCTATTAGTAATTTTAACATTACTCATCCTCTAGTCCTTCTCATCCTCCTAGAGTATACTCGTATCAACATCCCGGTTACTTTATGCTGGATTCCAGGTCACGCTGGCATCCCTGGCAATGAGACTGTTGATACCCTTGCTAAGGCCACATTGGGTTCTCCTCCTGTTATACCATTCCAGATTCCCTCTTCCGATTTCAAAAGAAATATCTCCCTTTATATCAAAGATCTATGGCAACAGGAATGGTCCACTTACAATGTGCCCACGGCAACTCAATATTTTCAACTTCATCCCTTGTTACACACTCCTTCCTCCCATGCCTTATCTCGACATGATGATGTCGTGTTATCCCGACTTAAATTTGGCCATACTAAGGCCACTCATTCTCATTTACTCGATAATATCAAGGATCGTCCTATTTGTAATAAATGTACTTCTCAAGCTCCACTTACTGTGGACCACATTCTGCTTCGATGCACTGCTTATACTGCTGCACGTGCTAAATATTTCCTTGTTTCTGATTTGGTCACTCTGTTCAGGCATGTTCCTGTCTCTTATATCCTTCAATTTGTACATGACATTCATATGTCATATTCCCTATAGTAGAATTGTACACTGGACGGCGATAATGCTGTGAGGGTAGCTGTTACTCAGGCCGTCGTCCAGTCCCCTAGTATACGGGAGCATGTTTGACCAGTTTGCCCGGATCTGATCCTTGGTATTGTCTTCTTTCATTCTGTAAAATAATACTAATCTTAATACCATTATTCCATACACATTTTTCATAACCCTCTCATTCTTTATTTTTACTTTATTTTTTAATCCTTTTTATGTTTTCCCCGTCAGTAGTTTTTATTACCAGCTTATTGTTTCACTTATATTTATCCATCATCCTGATCGTCTCGGAAAACAATTATGTTGTGAGACGTAAACCACACAACCAACCAACCAACTGTCGCCAAATGCGATAATAAAACCTGTCTGGCGATAGGAACTTGCCACCTGGCGAAACTGCCCATAATGGCCTTTTTCAATTAAATGACAAGATGAGACCATTACCATTGATCCATGACATTCAGTCCCACTAGGAATAGTAAAGCTAAGTCCATTGCTCATTAAAACTGTGTCATTTGCACTGTGCAAATGTGAACTGAATTTTCAGCTTATATGAAAAATGTTTTATTTACAGGGATGAAAGTAGCCTCAGGTAAAAAACCTGAAAATCAATAATGCCAGTGCCGAAGGCACTTGCTAGGGGGGTTTGGGGGCATGCCCCCCCCCACGAAAATTTTTGATTCCTAGATGTTCTGAGATGCAATCTGAAGCTCCTCCAGGCCCCTCTAGCTCATCACCATGTTCACTAATTTTGGAGGAATGAAAAAATAATTACAGAAATTTTGATCAGATATATCAAGATATCTACCTTGAGTAAGGGTAAATTTAAGATTTCAAAAATAAAACATTGTGGACAGAACAATGTAAAAGTATTTTAATTTTCTAGTGTGATAAAATTGTTGTAAATATTAAATGCTCTGTCAGACTCACCAAACTACTAGTCAAGCTTAACTTGTCATAGAATCCATATTCACTCGGTACACTATATACCCCCTAGACTTTCTCAACGAATTTACACTGATCTCAAAAATGACCTTTTTAGGACTGAAAAAACCTGAATTCAGGAAAAAAACTGAATTCTTTCATCCC
>NZ_MPRK01000166.1 GCF_002021095.1 Solemya elarraichensis gill symbiont
GTGCACTGGAGTGCATTTTTTTAAACAGGCCATTGCTGAAGAGATTGGCGCTGACAGCATCATACGGCTGTGAGGCATATTTTCCGCCCCAGGCATTGAAGCGGAAATCGATGAGTGATGCTTCGCCCTCCATATCGACAGATAAAGGACCGTAATCCCTGGTCCAGGTATCGTTGCTATCGTCGATAACAAACAGGGGTTTGCGTGCAGCCTGTGATAACCGGGATGCAACATGCTGTCGCTGCTCACTGTCGTGAACAAGGATAATTAATTCCTGTCGTGCAAGAATGACGATCGCAATCTCCACGTAATTGCGTTCACTCTCAGCCAGGGTCTGCTGCCAGTCACTTTTGTCGTGAGGCCAGGTGATCAGTACAGCATCCTGTGCCTCCCATTCAGCCCTGAACCTGGTTGTAGGCCAGACACTATTCTTTATAGAGTCTGTCATCGAAACATCTCGCACAATTTAACCAAGTGTTTATAATCATCGCATGTATCAGCCATTCGAATATTTTCTTGGATTTCGCTATACGCGTTCAAGAAGAAAAAACCATTTTATCTCTTTTATCTCCATGACATCGATGCTTGGCATCACGGTTGGTGTCATGGCGTTGATCGTGGTGATGTCTGTCATGAACGGTTTTCACAAGGAGATTCGCGAACGCATCCTCGGAATGGCTTCGCATGCCACCATTACTGCATTTGAAGGCGGCCTGGCAGAATGGCCCGATGCGATGCGACTCGCCGGAGAACACCCGAAAGTAATAGGCGCAGCTCCCTACGTGGAGATGCAAGTCATGACGGTACGTGGTGAATCCGTCTCCGGCGCAGTGATACGTGGTATAGATCCCTCGATGGAGGCGCAGGTCTTGGATGTCGGAGAGCATATGAAGTCAGGCTCCCTTGAGACACTCAACGCTGGCGACTACAGTATTGTACTGGGCTCTGAATTAGCCCTGAAACTTGGTGTGACAGTCGGTGACAAGGTAACGGTTGTCGCCCCGACATCGATGGTAACCCCGGTGGGCACCATACCGCGTCTCAAGCGCTTTACCGTATCCGGACTGTTCGAGGGCGGCATGGGTGAATATGACAGCGGTGTCGGTATCGTCCATATAAGAGATGCAGCAAAACTGGCACGCCTGGGTGACTCGGTGACAGGTGTACGCCTGAAAGTTGAAGACCTGTTCGAGGCACAACAGATTTCACGGGAACTTGCGGAAAGCCTGCCCAATCTCTACTACGTCAGCGACTGGTCAGACCATCATCGCAACTTCTTCCGTGCCCTGAAGATGGAGAAGCGCATGGTCGGCCTGCTGCTCGCCTTGATCGTTTTAGTTGCCGCCTTCAATATCGTCTCCATGATGGTGATGGTAGTAACGGAGAAGCAGTCTGATATCGCGATCCTGCGAACACTTGGGGCATCATCTCGCAGTATCCTGAAAATATTTATTGTGCAAGGCGCCGCGATCGGCGTGCTTGGAGTCGTCCTCGGAGTAATACTCGGCGTTTTGCTGGCACTCAATGTCGAATCTATCGTGGATACATTCGAGCGTATATTTAACCTGCAGTTTATCGATCCCGATCTCTACTACATCAGCAAGTTGCCATCTGACCTGCACTGGGATGATGTTGCAATGACAGCTGTGGTCGCTTTTATTATCACGCTTGCAGCAACGCTCTATCCGGCCTTGCGTGCATCAGGTATTCAGCCGGCCGAGGCACTACGCTATGAGTAATATCGTGCTTCAGTGCAGGGAGCTGCATCGCAGTTTTGTCGATGGGGAAACCAGTATCGAGGTCCTCAAGGGCGTCAATCTTGAACTCCACAAGGGCGAGAGCATCGCTATTATCGGTAGTTCCGGTTCCGGAAAAAGCACCTTGCTTCATTCACTTGGAGGACTAGACCAGGTAGACAAGGGTGAAGTCTCAATTACCGGTGTCTCACTGGCGCAGCTGCGTAGCGATGAACTCAACAGGCTGCGCAACCGTGAACTTGGTTTTGTTTACCAGTTTCACCATCTTCTGGCTGAATTAAGTGCGTTGGAAAATGTTGCCGTACCACTTTTAATCCGCGGACTGGACAAGAATGAGGCAGCACAACAGGCACGTGAATGGCTCACAGCCGTGGAGATGGACCACCGCCTTACCCACAGGCCGGCACAACTCTCTGGCGGTGAACGTCAACGAGTTGCAATTGCACGTGCCTTTTGCGGTGATCCCGTCTGCATAATGGCAGATGAGCCAACCGGCAATCTCGATGAGGAGAATGCAGAACGTATCGTCCAGTTAATGTTGAAGCTTGCACATGAACGCAACACCGCCTTTGTTATCGTGACCCACGATAGAAGACTAGCTCAGCGAATGGACAGGATTTATCGTTTGACAGACGGGCGCTTACTCGCAGAGTGACGGTTTTTCAGGCGCAGACGGCTCTGCTTCCAACGCTTGACAACATGCAGACGCCACAGCAGGTGAATGCCGTAATAACCGATGAAACCGGCAATAATCGCACCTGTCAGGCCACCGATTGCCAGTGGCAACCAGATTTCTGACAACACGGCCCTGAACCAGTCGATCGAAACGTCGTGTGGGAGGTCCATCGCTTCTGCCCCGATCATCCAGCTTCCTAGCAGGTAGAGCAGGTAGAAAACAGGAACGATGGTGAGCGGATTGGTGATCCACACCAGGGCGAAAGAGATTGGCAGGTTGGCCCGCCAGAGAATCGCTGTTATGGAAGCAAAAATCATCTGCATGGGCATCGGGATCAAGGCCCAGAAAAAACCGACAGCAAAACCCTTGGCAACTGACTCGCGGTTGAGATGCCACAGATCATGCGCATGCAGATGCGAACCGAGAAATTGCAAGTGCCTGTGATTTCTCACCTTCTCGGCATCTGGGGTATAGCGACGGATAAAGTTTCTTGGCACGGCCCATTTCCAGCTCGTCAGTCTTACCAGAATATCCTAAACTATTAATTGGCGAAAGATCGCTACGGCGCTTTTTTATTTCATAAAGATAAAGGAACCGCTGATCAAGTCATGAATTTTGACCTTGCCGCCAGAATACGCCATTTCTGCGTTGCAAATCTTCGCAATAGCGCTGCTATTACGTGCGATTCGCACCTTGATCTGACACATTCTGATCGGCAATCTCTTCATGCAGACTTAATCAGAGGCTCCTAAACAAAAGGTTTCAAGGATGAAACTAGGACTCTGTGCAGTCTCCCTCGTACTTGGCATGCTCTCGCTCTCGCTTTTCCAGGAGTTGCCCGGACTCGCCTGGTTTCTACCTGCAGGCTTTGTGCTGATTCTTTTGCTACTTTTCAGAAAGGCCTTGCCGCTGAGCTTTCTTCTTGCCGGTTTCCTGTGGGCAGGAGTAGATGGGCATGGTTATATCGATTCAAAACTGCCAACCCAGCTACATGGCACAGATTTCACAATAACCGGCAAGGTAAGTAGCTTTCCCAAGGGAGGCAGCCAGCGCATCGCCTTTCTTGTTAACAGCAATGCACCTGTTTCAGAGAAATGGCAGGGTGGTCAAATTCGCCTCAGCTGGAGAGATCCTGTTTCTATTCCGATGCCTGGTGAAGAGTGGGCTTTCAGGGTACGCATGTTCACACCCTCAGGCATGCTCAACCAGGGAGGCTTCGATTATGAACGCTGGCTCTATACTGAAGATATTGTCGCGACCGGCTACGTGCGCGGTGATGCACAGCAACTGAATGATGGATTTGTTTCAGTTGATGGTGTCAGGCGCTATTTCAGGGAGCGTGTCGACACGCTTGCGAATCAACAACAGAAACAGGCGGGCGGTCTGCTCAAGGCATTGTTGACCGGAGATGAGCCTGTAGATAATTCTGTGTAACTGCCCTGTTCAAATATGGTCAATGAGTCGATCTTCAAACTCGATCATAAAACGATTTAACGCTGCTTTCCAG
>NZ_MPRK01000167.1 GCF_002021095.1 Solemya elarraichensis gill symbiont
AAAGGAAAAGGAAAATACTACATTGTCGCCAAGCGTGTCCGCTTTGCCAACTGTTCCGAATTGCCCTCACCAGGAAATCATCGCCGCTTATCACAAATACCTGCCAACACTGCCACAAGTGCGAGTGTGGAACGATTCACGAAAAAAGAAACTGGTAGCCCGTTGGCGTGAAGAGACGGCACGGCAAAACGTCGACTGGTGGAGAGACTTGTTTTCATGGATAGCAAGCTGTAACCCGCATCTCATTGGCGATAATGAGCGGCAGTGGACTGCTGACCTTGAGTGGATCGTTACCGCGAATAATTTCATCAAAGTCATCGAAGGCAAGTGCCAGCGCAAGGGGGAAGACGCATGACCCAGCGAACAGGCAGTAACGCAACAACCACTGGTGTCAGACAGCCACCAAACTCCATTCAGGCCGAGAGAGCGATCCTTGGAGGCCTGATGCGTGACATCAAGGCATGGCAGAAAGTAGAGGATTTGCGTGATGACGATTTTTATTGGCGTGAGAACAGGTTGATTTTCTCAGCAATGAGAGCTGTTGCATTTGCAGGAAATCCCATTGATATCGTGACCGTGATTGTTGAACTGACCGAGAACGGCACACTTGACGATGCTGGCGGTCAGCAGGTGATTGGTGAAATCGCAGCTCAGACCAACAGTGCAGCAAACATCAAGTACTACGCGGATATCGTCAGGGAGCATAGTGTCGCAAGGCAATTAATCTCAACCTCAACGAACATAGCAGAGAAGGCTTACAACGGTGGAAAGCCTGACGACTTGATTGAATTTGCACAGAGCGAACTGAGCGAACTGGCAAAAACTGGCAGATCGAAAGGTGCAGCAAAATCCACCAAGGAAATCCTGCGGGTGGTCACTGAGCAGATGTCGCGTCAGTACGAAGGGGGCGAGGAGGTCGGTGTAATGACTGGCTATCACGACCTGGACGAGAAAACTTGCGGACTGAAGCCGGGTGAGCTAATTATCGTGGCTGGTCGGCCCTCGATGGGGAAGACAGCATTAGCCATGAATATTGCGAAGCGTGTGGCTGAAAAAGGTAAAGCGGTCATGGTGTTTTCGATTGAAATGCCGAGTACCCAGCTAATCCAGCGGCTTCTTTCTGATGTCAGTACTATCCCATTGCGGAAAATTATTTCTGCAGAACTGGATGACGACGACTGGACTAAATTCACCGCAGCTACATCCAAAATCGCAGGGATGCCGATTTCAGTCGATGACGCTGGAACAGCGAATATTCAATACATCAAATTCTCAGCAAGAGCGCAGCATGAAAAAACACCATTGAGCCTCATCATGGTGGACTATTTGCAGTTGATTGAGGAAAGCGGAAGCGAGAACAGAGCCAACGAGGTCGGTAAAATTACACGTGGATTGAAAGCACTGGCAAAAGAGCTCAATGTGCCTGTAATTGCCTTGTCGCAGTTGAATCGCGGTCTTGAGCAGAGAAGCAATAAACGACCAATCATGTCCGACCTGCGGGACTCTGGAAACATCGAGCAAGACGCTGATCTGATTTTATTCACATACCGAGACGAGTACTACAACCCTGGCAACTACGCATCTCAGGGGTTTGCTGAAATTATCATCGGCAAACACAGAAACGGAGAACTCGGCACGGCGTTTCTCAACTTCCAGGGGGATTACTGCCGATTCATGCCTTGTGCTGGTGATGTGCCAGATGGCTACTATGAGAGAAAGAAGCCTGCAGTTGTCAGGGGGTTCGATAATAAGACAAAAGCAGCGGATGATTTCTGATGAGTCTGGACGACATGACATTCATCAAGGGCGAGCGGGAAAAGTTCAAGTCAGCGTGTGCTGAGCGTAAAAAGACAAAGCAAACGAAATGGACAGACAAGGACAAGGATCTGCTTTGGAAGCTGTGCGTGGCTCAGGGTTCTGAAGGAGAGCAGGTACGGGAAGATCAAGAATTTCCTGATCCCGTTTATCCACAAGATGTCAGCGCCGACAAGCATTGACCTGGGGTGCTTGAAATGAAAGTTATCGCTATATACCTACTCAGTTCTGTGATGGATTTTACAGTCTCTTCCAAGCATGCAGAAGCCACAGTGAAGATCGATCCAGGCAGCCGGTACGTGTTGGTTCAGGGAGAGTGCACGGGAGGCCGTAGTGTTAGGCAGAACAACTTGTACTGGAAATGGCTCGCCGAAATCCAGGGTGCAGATCTGAATGAGCTGGCAGGCCACACGAAAGAGGAGTGGCATGACGTGTTGAAGAGCAAGTTCGCCGTACCCATCCTGGAGCGTGACGAGGAAATTGACTACGGAGAAATGCGGATGCTGTACAAGAACGCAACTCAAAACGAGCAATCAATGCTGAAAAAACTGATAGCCGACTCAATCCACGTGCCAGACCTCAACGTCGAGCAGATGAGTGAGTTAATGACGAGTATTCAGCGATGGGCAACAGATCGAGGGGCGCAGCTAACACGGCCAGAGGAAGGCGTCCTTTGAGAGTCTGCAAGGTGTGCAGAACCAAGTTCGACAACCAGGTAAACCCCCAGCAGATCGTCTGCTCACCAAAGTGCGGAATTGCCTACGTAAGACAGGCCAAGGAAAAGGAGTGGCGCAAGGAGAAGAAGCGGAGGCTGGAGAAGATCAAGACCAGAAGCGAGTACCTGGCAGAAACGCAGAAGGCGTTTAACGCCTATATCCGGTTCAGGGACGCAGGACAAGGATGTATCTCATGTGGCAACAAGGCAGCAGTGCAGTATCACGCAGGGCATTACAGGACGGTTAAGGCGGTGAGCGCATTGAGGTTTGACGAGGACAACGTGCATATGCAGTGCAGTCAGTGCAATTGCCATGACTCGGGGAACATCTGCGAATACCGGATTCGTCTCAGACGCAAGATAGGCGATTGGCGGCTTGAGCGAATTGAGAATGACAGGAGAACATTGAACTGCACCAAAGAGGAGGTTATCGAAATACGTGATTTTTACAGGGCGTAGGTTAGGCGAATGATGAAGGAGGCAGCGTAGTGAGCAAGAGGTTATGGCTTGTTACAGATGAATTCAACCTGAGATTTTATTACCAAGAAAATTTGGTGACTTGGTTTGTAAGCTGGAAATATTTTTTGCGTCACGATTTGTGCAAGAAGGATCGCTGCGTGAATAAATACGTACCAGGCGCATAGCACTGCATCCTGTTCGACAAGTACGGTAGTTGCATGAAAGATCAGTTCTTTGTCACGACAGAGGGGGTGATAGCAGCTACCAATATCGTGGAGGCAGCGATAGAGGAGATTGAGGGTGTTGCTTCGTTTGCCGTGATCAGGGTATTGAATAATTCACTTGTGGGGGAATGGATGAACATTGACAGCATGTTGACATATTGGGGTGTATGGCACAGAAAACTACTAGATCATGATGGCCTTGGATATGGTAATTCGACGATTGAGTCTGAAATCATGCAGTATGGTGGTCTTTACGGGGGGCAAAGTGAAGCGGTGCAGAATCCCGGAAGGGGTGATCGTTTTGGGTGAGGTCAGGCAGATCGACAGGGCAATGCGGAAACTCAAGCGGGTCAAGCCTAAGATATATAACGCGATTGAGGTTAAATACACGGGCGACTGGAAGAACGAGAAACTGTGTGCCGAATCACTTAGCGTCTCGACAAAGGAATTGCGGTGCAGGGTTGAGGTTGGCAAGGCGTTTATCGAGGGTGTTTTGTTGGCACATGCAGCATAAAGATAATAATTACAAATAACTCCTTGACTTGGTACTCAATGTGCTCTACATTAGGATAAATATGGATTTTTCCCCTTAGGATAAATTTATCCACAACCTGCCTCCAACTGGACGCGGGTTTTTTATTGTTCGAAGGAAACCGCAAGGACAATCCAACGGCAGGAGCAACCGAGAGGATTTCACTAATGG
>NZ_MPRK01000168.1 GCF_002021095.1 Solemya elarraichensis gill symbiont
GTGCTTGGAAGTAGCTGTCGCTACTATCCAACCTGTTCTTCCTACATGATCCAGGCAATCGAAATTCATGGTGTGCTCAAAGGGGGCTGGATGGGGCTGCGACGTATTAGCCGCTGCCATCCGTGGCATGAAGGCGGCATTGATCCCGTTCCGGGAAGCCCCGAGGCAGCTGCCTGCTGTGAGCATCATGTTGACGACACGCAGCAGGATGATAAGCCTGAAATGGAGAGAGAATCAAAATGAACGGGTGCGAGATTATTCGCCGGCAGGCGACCGCGACAGCAGAATTCAGCGGTGACCTGCATCCGTTGCTTGCACGTGTATTCGCAAATCGCGGCATCAGCTGCAGTGAGGAGCTTGAACTGGAATTGTCCGGCCTGATTCCGGTCTCATCTCTCGGCCAGGTCGATGCCGCTGCACGTTTGCTGGAGCAGGCACTCGATAGCGGATGGAACATCCTCGTCATTGGTGATTTTGATGCGGATGGTGCAACCAGCACTGCAGTGGCTGTCTCCCTCTTGCGCAAACTGGGTGCGAATGTTGATTACCTGGTGCCGAACCGCTTTGCTTTCGGTTATGGCCTGACTCCCGGTATTGTCGGTGTGGCGCTGGAATCTTCACCTGACCTGATCATTACCGTTGATAATGGGATCTCCAGTAACGAGGGTGTCGCCGCGGCAAAGGCGGCGGGTGTGCATGTACTTGTGACTGATCATCACCTGCCGGGCGATAAGTTGCCGGATGCTGATGTTATCGTCAATCCCAATTCGCCGGGAGAGAGTTTTCCAGACAAGTCGCTTGCCGGTGTCGCTGTGATCTTCTATGTCATGACGGCTTTTGTTAAACACCTTGCAGATGCTGGCTGGTTCGAGAGATCCGCAATTGAACAACCGCGCATGGGTGACTGGCTTGATCTTGTGGCACTCGGTACCGTTGCAGATGTTGTACCGCTGACACGCAATAACAGGATTATTGTGGAGCAGGGGCTGAGGCGTATGCGTGCCGGAAAGACGCGTCCCGGTATTGAAGCGCTGTGCCGTGTTTCCAAGCGCATCCCTGCGCAACTGGTGAGTTCCGATCTTGGCTTTGCACTTGGTCCTCGACTGAACGCGGCCGGACGTCTCGAGGATATGTCAGTCGGTATCGAGTGCCTGCTGGCGACTGACAGCCTGAAGGCGGGTGAGCTTGCCGGTCAGCTGGATGATCTCAACAGGCAGCGCCGCGAGATTGAAGGTGAAATGAAACAGCAGGCGCAGGAGATGCTGGATAAGCTGCAGCTGGATGCTGCAAGTGACAATATGCCGGTTGCGCTGACCTTGTACCAGGAGCAGTGGCACCAGGGCGTCATCGGCATCCTCGCATCGCGTATCAAGGAGCAGTGGCACCGCCCTGTCATTGCATTTGCCTCGGATGGTGAAGGCAATCTGAAGGGATCGGCACGTTCGATCACTGGCCTGCATATACGGGATGTACTCGATGCGGTGAGTAAACAGGTGCCCGGACTGATCGAAAAATTCGGTGGTCATGCAATGGCGGCTGGCTTGACGCTCCCACAGAAGAATTTTGAACGCTTCAGCGAGCTGTTCAAGGAACAAGTAGCTGCAGTGATCGATGATACTACCCTGCAGAACCACCACTACTCGGATGGCAGTATTCCATCTGAGTGGCTGGATGTCGGGGTGGCGCAGCAGCTGAAGTTTGCTTCACCGTGGGGGCAGCAGTTCCCGGAGCCCGGTTTCGATGATGAGTTCATCGTTGTCAGTCAAAGAGTCGTGGGAGACAATCACCTCAAACTCGTCCTCGCGCCACAGGATGCGAATGGCGGTTGCTGACCCCCTGTGAATCTTTCTCATAAATTCGGTCTGAAAGATGCATAATCTTCAGGTTATTACGAAGTTTTTCACACGCTACTTCTATCGCATTCTTCTGTTTCTTGATCACCTCATCCTGTTCGGTAGCGGTCGGTCGTTTTGTACCGGCTGTAGAATAAGGCAGATTGGTAGTGGCTGTTGGTCTGGGTGCCTGCGGCAGTGATGGCGAGGAGAGTGATTTTCTGCCACTAGGCGGGCGAGTTCCTGAGTAGACAACCTTGCCATTTTCGTCGATCCATTTATAGATCGCGGCATTTGTATCAGCAACTGTAATAAGCAGCATGATCAAAACGCCCAGAAATAAACGAAAATGGCGCAATTGACGGTCCCCGGATAGTAATTCCACATCTTGCCCTAATAGTCTAAACCATATTCATCCTTATAAATAAGGTTCGACGGCATAAAACCCGGTAAATGCTGTGAATTTGACGTAAAAATGACTGAAAAACCTTGACGCAAAGCGAGTTTGGCAGTACTTTTACCCGTTTACTTTCAGAGGAACCTCTGACCTACTCCATGACGGCCGAGACGGCGCTCACAATGGAATAGTTTCGAGGTGCCCTAAAACTGATCAAGAGCCTTACCCGTACGAGGTGAGGCTATTTTTGTGGAGGGTCAGACATAGTGGAACTCAGCGGAGCCCAGATCGTCGTTCAATCATTGAAAGACGAAGGTGTTGAGCATGTTTTCGGTTACCCCGGCGGGTCCGTACTGCATATTTATGATGCCATTTTCCAGCAGGAGGACGTGCGTCATGTGCTGGTACGTCACGAACAGGGCGCAACCCATGCTGCTGACGGTTATGCACGTGCGACAGGCAAGCCTGGCGTAGTGCTGGTCACATCCGGACCGGGTGCAACCAATGCCGTGACAGGTATCGCAACTGCCTACATGGATTCAATTCCCATGGTAGTTATCACTGGCCAGGTACCCTCGCCGCTGATTGGCTCGGATGCTTTCCAGGAAGTTGATACCATCGGTATTACACGTCCCTGTGTGAAGCATAACTTTCTCGTCAAGCGTGTCGAGGATCTTGCCGAGACCATGAAGAAGGCGTTCCACATTGCCAATACAGGTCGTCCGGGCCCGGTTGTGGTCGATATCCCCAAGGATGTCACTGACCCGAATATTAAGGTGCCCTACGAGTATCCTTCAAAGGTCAAGATGCGTTCCTACAGCCCGGTAGAGAAGGGCCACCTGGGTCAGATCAAGAAGGCTGTCGAACTGATGATGGGTGCCAAGCGCCCGGTGATCTATTCTGGCGGCGGCGTTGTCATCGGTGACGCGAGTGCCGAGCTGACAGAACTTGTTCAGAAAACCGGCTTCCCGATCACCAACACCCTGATGGGTCTGGGTGCCTATCCGGGTACCGACAAGCAAAATATCGGTATGCTCGGCATGCACGGCACCTACGAGGCGAACATGGCAATGCACGAAACAGACGTGCTGGTAGCCATTGGTGCGCGTTTCGATGACCGTGTTACCGGCAAGATTGCCGAGTTCTGCCCACACGCGCAAATCATTCATATTGATGTCGATCCAGCATCGATCTCAAAAAACGTTCGCATCGATATCCCGATTGTCGGACAGGTTAAGAGTGTCCTGAATGACATGCTGCGTATTCTCACTGAGAGAGAAATGCAGGCAGATGCCGATGCGCTGGACGCATGGTGGAAGCAGATCGAAAGCTGGCGTGCGGTTAAGTGCCTTGAATATCCGAAGAGCGACGAGGTCATCAAGCCGCAATTTGCAGTTGATACCCTTCACAAGGTGACTGATGGTGGTCTCTACCTGACTTCCGATGTCGGACAGCACCAGATGTTCGCGGCCCAGTATTATGCATTTGACAAGCCACGCCGCTGGATCAATTCAGGCGGCCTCGGCACCATGGGCTTTGGCCTGCCTGCAGCAATGGGTGTGCAGATGGCGCATCCTGATGCGACTGTTGCCTGTATTACCGGCGAGGCGAGTATCCTCATGTGTATCCAGGAGCTGGCAACCTGCAAGCAGTACAATTTGCCGCTCAAGATTATCCTGCTGAACAACGGCTACATGGGCATGGTTCGCCAGTGGCAGGAGATGTTCTACGAGGGGCGTTACTCCCACTCCTATGTTGACGCACTTCCTGATTTCGTCGAGCTCGCAGAGAGCTTTGGCCATGTTGGTATGCGTATCGACAAGCCAGGCGATCTCGCCGCAGGCTTCGAAGAGGCGTTTAGCCGCAAGGACGAGCTTGTTTTCATTGATGTTGTTGTTGATCCGTCGGAAAATGTTTACCCGATGATCGAGGCGGGCAAGGGGCATCACAAGATGCACCTGTCACCACAACAGGCGTCTGAGAGGGAGTTGGCCTGATGAGACACATTATTTCTATCCTGATGGAAAACGAGGCGGGGGCACTTTCACGCGTTGCCGGTCTCTTTACCGCACGCGGCTACAACATCGAGTCTCTCAGTGTTGCACCGACCGAGGATGCGACCCTGTCACGTATGACACTGGTGACCATCGGTGACGAGCGCGTTATCGAGCAGATCACCAAGCAGCTCAACAAGCTGGTTGACGTGGTCAAGCTGGTCGATCTCTCAGAAGGTGTTCACATCGAACGCGAGATGATGATGATCAAGGTGCGTGCCGAAATGGGCATGCGTGAGGAGATCAAGCGCCTCAGCGATATTTTTCGCGGCAAGATTATTGATGTCACAGACACCAGTTATGTTGTCGAGATGACGGGTGATTCATCCAAGCTGGATTCATTCGTTCGCGCAATTCCGGAAGAGCTGATTATTGAAGTGGTACGTACGGGTGCTAGTGGCATCTCGCGCGGACCAAAAGCACTTACGCTCTGATTTACTATATTTGAAAACACTACAAGGTTAAGGCAGACAGATGGCAGTTAACATTTATTATGATAAAGATTGTGACCTCTCCATTATCAAGGGCATGAAGGTTGCGATTCTCGGTTATGGTTCGCAGGGACACGCTCATGCGAACAACCTGAAAGATTCCGGCGTCGACGTTACCGTTGCATTGCGTCCGGGCTCAGCTTCTGCGGCCAAGGCAGAGAAAGCAGGCCTGCCAGTCGCTTCTGTCGAAGATGCGGTTGCAGCTTCTGACCTGGTTATGGTGCTGACTCCTGATGAATTCCAGTCACAGCTCTACCGTGACCAGATCGAGCCTAACCTGAAAAAGGGTGCGACACTCGCTTTCGCACATGGTTTCGCGGTTCACTACAACCAGGTTGTGCCACGTGAAGATATCGATGTCATCATGGTTGCGCCGAAAGCGCCTGGCCACACTGTTCGTTCAGAGTACGTCAAGGGCGGCGGTATTCCTGACCTGATCGCAATTGCGCAGGATGCTTCAGGCAATGCCAAGAATGTCGCACTGTCATACGCTTCTGCAATCGGCGGCGGTCGTACCGGTATCATCGAAACCAGCTTCAAGGACGAGACCGAGACCGACCTCTTCGGTGAGCAGGCTGTTCTCTGTGGTGGTGCGGTTGAACTCGTCAAGATGGGCTTTGAAACCCTGGTTGAAGCTGGCTACGCTCCAGAAATGGCCTACTTCGAGTGTCTGCACGAGCTCAAGCTGATTGTCGACCTGATGTACGAGGGCGGCA
>NZ_MPRK01000169.1 GCF_002021095.1 Solemya elarraichensis gill symbiont
CGCAGGGCGTCCGGGGCAATAAAGGCTGTCGAAGATCGAGTGTAAAAGGGCGACTTGGATGTCCCGTTTTACATCACGAGATCAAAGACACGCTTGCATTTTTTGGCCAAGAGGAGTGATATTCTCCTCGCAGATTCTGAAGATGATTTCAGTCATAGCCAGCCAGCGTTTCCATATCTCGTAACTGGCCACGAAGTAATTCGAGAAAATCGTGGTTGTGTGATCGCAAACAATTTCCCTGGGGTTTAGCTCAATATCCAGTTCTCCGGAGAGACTTTCAAATGATGTAATAAGCCCGGGATGGTATCGCTCTCCTTGTTCAAACGGATTGAGATGCAGGGCTGAGTGGTCAAAAAAAGGGGAAAAGCTGAAAATTTCGTCGCCACCATTCGTCACGACATCTTTTACCTGCTCGGAATTACAGCCGGTTTTTTCATAAAATCTTGGCGAGAAAAAGCCGATGTAGTCGTTGTCGGAAAATTGGTTGTTTAGTAATACCTGTCGAATAGGCCAGTACTCGGCCCAGTCAGGCCGCGTGTTGGCACGGTTATCCAGTGCAATAAAACCGGGGTCGAGCTGTTGCCTTGTTTCATCGTTATAAAAGATCTGGAACAGTTTCAGGTTTTTATTCATTCCCTGGGCCGGGTTTTCGATATGCCATCGACTGGAACGGCTATCTGTCATGTTTATACCTTCTGTTTCTACTCATCAAGATGTTTCTGAGCCAGTACCTGTGCATTCCCGAGCGCCTGTTTGGCAGACTCCTCTTTACCTGCATCACGCAACAGAATTCCAAGGTTTTTCCATGCGTAAAGGTGTTGCGGATGGAGCGTCAATGCACTCTGATAACTTGAAATTGCCGCTGTCTTGTTGCCTGTTTCAGCCAGTGACAGGGCAAGATTGAAATAGGCGTCGGCATTATTTGGTAGCAGTTTGACCGCCTTTTTGGCGCTTTGTAAAGATTTATGCGCCTCACCCAGATGCCGCTGGATTGTCGCAAGATTGGAATAACAGGCTCCATTTTCGGCATCAAACAGGAGTGTTTTCTGCATCAGGATTTCAGCATCCTTGTATCGCTTGTCCTGAACTGCCTGGTGCGCAAGTTCGTGCCATGTTTCGGCCGCCTCTTTGGTTGTTGCATTGAGTAGCTGCGTGAGTTTTTCAGCTTTGTCCGGGTCGCTGGCGATGATTTTACTGACTATCTCGCGGAACTTACGATCATACTCCTCACGTTCCTTTCCCAGTAGGCCTGTCGGTTTGTGACTTTTCTCGTCAGGGAAGTCAAGAAATGTCATCCTGATGCGGTTGGAACGTACCGCATAAAGCATAACGTAGAGATCCAGCAGCAGGTAGAGAAGGACAGGAATCACCATTTCCTGGTTTGATCTGTCAATGATCTGCATGCCTGATTGCAGGATATCCACGATCAGTTGTATTGCCAGCGTTAGTATCAATATCAACCTGCCGTGTTGCCAGATTGAACGCCATAGCTGATGTGCTCCTGGCTGTCGCATGACAAGGGTGACAAGCAAAAGAATTGCAGGAAGATCTGCAGCCATGACCTGAAGCGACATGAATTCCTTGATGAATGTGCTATCTCCGCCGCCACGCATCAGGGGAAAATAGGCCAGAAATATCAGAAAGACGTGACGGATTGAATAGAGCATGACAAGGAGCATGCCGATCGATGGTTTCAGCTTGAGCTGTTCGTCGTAGGCGTCAGGCGGGAATTGCATCTTCATTCATCATCCCCCTCATTTGTTGTCACCAGTCGTGGTTTGATTGCTTCGCTCAAAAACAGTCCTTCTTTGTGTGCTTCATGTTGATTCATGTGCACAGTATCTTAAGAAAGAAGATATTTAAAGGTTACCGTTTTAAGGCTGCTATGAGGCGTCAGTTCAATTGCTGATTGCATCTGGTGATACCATTATTTTATGCGCGCAATAAAAAAAATATATTAATTTTTGCGAATATAATGTAACTTGCTGAAATCAATCTATTTAAGCTCTATTTAGCTCTCTTGGCTCAGGTTTGACACGCACTCGGCAACCAGATTAGACTGGTTCAGGTTTAAAAAGTGGTATTGCAGATGGGGTTTTAACGCCTTGTCGTGATAACTGAGTCAGAAAAACAAAGGGGAATAACTCCAAATGCTGGAGAACTATCTGCCCATCCTGGTGTTTATCACCCTCGGTGGCATCATAGGCGCCGTTGTCGTTGGAATGGGGTTTTTGCTGGGGCCACACAAGCCTGATAGCGATAAGCGATCACCTTTTGAGTGCGGCTTCGAGGCCTTCGAAGACAGCCGCATGAAGTTTGACGTGCGTTACTACCTCGTCGCCATCCTTTTTATTATTTTCGATCTTGAAATTGCCTTCCTGTTTCCATGGGCGGTCGCACTTGACCAGATCGGACTCGTCGGTTTCTGGGCCATGGTGCTGTTTCTCGGCATTCTTGTTGTTGGCTTTATATATGAATGGAAGAAAGGAGCACTCGAATGGGAGTAGAGGGCCTGCTCAAGGAAGGATTTGTTACTACTTCCGCAGACAAACTGATCAACTGGGCGCGCACCGGCTCCATGTGGCCGATGACTTTCGGGCTTGCCTGCTGCGCCGTTGAAATGATGCACGCTGCTGCAGCGCGCTACGACATGGATCGCTTTGGAATTGTTTTCCGTCCCAGCCCACGCCAGTCGGACGTCATGATCGTTGCCGGCACCCTGGTCAACAAGATGGCACCGGCTTTGCGAAAGGTCTATGACCAGATGGCAGAACCACGCTGGGTTATCTCAATGGGTTCCTGCGCCAATGGCGGCGGTTATTATCATTACTCTTATGCCGTAGTACGCGGATGTGACAGGGTGGTTCCGGTCGATGTTTATGTGCCAGGCTGCCCACCAACTGCTGAAGCCTTGCTATACGGCATATTGCAGTTACAGAACAAAATACGACGTACGAATACCATCGCACGTTAAACAGAATTGGATACAGGACGATTTGAATCATGACGCTTGCTGAGCGCCTCGACGAACTTGCCGACGAACTCGAAGAAATCTTCGAGGAAGAGGAGGATATCTCCTTTAACCGTGAACTCGAGGAGATCACCCTCGAAGTACCGCGTGACAAGCTGTTCGAGACCATGAAAACCCTGCGCAATGCGCGCAGCCTGCAATTTGACACCTGTATCGATGTTTGCGGTGTCGATCTCTCTGCCTATGGCATGAGTGAGTGGGCAACAAGCAATGACGGTTTTTGCCGCGGCGTTGATCGCCGTATGTTCAGTCCTGAGCCGGCATCCCGTTTCGCGGTTGTCTATCACCTGTTGTCGGTGGTCAAGAATCATCGCATCCGTGTCAAAACCCTGCTCGATTCCGACTACCCGGTTGTCGACTCGGTGGTCGACTTGTGGGCAGCAGCCAACTGGTTCGAGCGCGAGGCGTTCGATCTGCTCGGTATTCTCTTCCAGGGTCATCCCGACCTGCGTCGAATTCTTACCGACTACGGCTTTATCGGCCATCCGTTGCGCAAGGATTTTCCGCTCGAGGGCGAAGTGGAAATGCGTTACGACCCGGAACAGAGGCGAGTTGTCTACGAGCCTGTCAGTATCGAAATGCGTACCCTGGTACCGCGCGTGATCCGTCACGATAATCGCTACGAGGAAGGCTGGAAGCCGGAAGAACCGGAAGTAGAGGAAGTAGAGGAAGAGGGTGAAGCCGATGTCTGAGATTCGTAACTACACGGTCAACTTCGGCCCCCAGCACCCGGCTGCACACGGCGTACTGCGCCTGATTCTTGAGCTGGACGGCGAGGTTGTCGAACGCGCCGATCCACATGTCGGACTCCTGCA
>NZ_MPRK01000018.1 GCF_002021095.1 Solemya elarraichensis gill symbiont
TGCCAACTGGGCAGGAAACCTTGCGCTTTTCTATCGTCCGGCTGGCGGCATCTATCTGACCGGCGGTGTAACCAACAGGCTGCTGCCGATGCTTGATAGAGATGAGTTTATTTCCGCCTATTGTGACAAGGGCGGCATGCGATCACTGGTTGAGACAACAGCGGTGTTCGTGGTGACAGATGAGCAGATCGGTCTACTTGGAGCGATCGCACAAATAAGACACGGGATTGAGGGTTTGGAGATTTAATATGACTATTGGTGCCGACGCGCAAAAAGAGGTTCTCAAGTATTATATAGAACCAAAAATGGTGACTGAACTGACCAGGGAAACCCTGGTTCTGATTCTTGCCGGTGGTGAGGGTTCTCGGCTCAGGCATTTGACAAAGTGGCGTGCCAAGCCGGCTGTCCCTTTCGGTGGGAAGTACCGCATTATCGATTTTCCACTGTCGAACTGTGTTAACTCGGGCCTGCGTCGTATCGGCGTTCTGACCCAGTACAAGTCACACTCACTGATTCGTCACCTGCAGCGTGCATGGTCTTTCATGCGTCCCGAGATTGGCGAGTTTGTCGAGATACTTCCAGCCCAGCAGCGTACCGACAAGAAAGAGTGGTACCAGGGTACTGCAGATGCGCTCTACCAGAACCTGGATATCATGCAGCGTCATGAACCCAAGTATGTGATTGTGCTCGGTGGTGATCATATCTACACGATGGATTACTCCGAAATGCTGCTACACCATGTACAGTCGGGCGCCGATTTTACCGTTGGCTGTATCGAGGTTCCGCTTGACGAGGCAAGAGGCTTCGGCGTTATGTCAGTCGACGAGAAATTGAATATCACCAAGTTTACAGAGAAGCCGACAGAGCCGGATCCGATGCCGGGTAAGCCTGACAAGGCGTTGGCGTCGATGGGTCTCTATGTCTTCTCAACGCGTTTTCTCTACAAGACACTGATCGAGGATGCGAGTATGGCGGGGTCGTCTCACGATTTTGGCAAGGACATCATTCCCTCAAAGATCGACAGTTCCAATGCGATTGCCTTTCCTTTTGCAGACGACGACGGCAAACCCTCCTATTGGCGTGATGTGGGAACGATTGAATCCTACTGGAATGCCAACATGGAGTTGTGTGACATCGACCCGGAACTCAATCTCTACAATCGCAATTGGCCGATCTGGACTTACCAGACGCAGCATCCGCCGGCCAAGTTTATTTTCGATGACGAAGGCCGCCGTGGCGAGGCAATTGACTCGCTGATCTCTGCCGGTTGTATTCTCTCCGGAGCAAGGGTCAAACGCTCGGTGATTTTCTTTCTCACACGCATAGAAAACTACAGTCATGTTAAAGACAGCGTGATTTTGCCCAAGGTGCATATCGGCAAAAACTGCCGTATTACCAAAACAGTTATCGATAAGGGCTGCGCCATACCAGATAACATGGTCATTGGTGAAGATCTCGAAGAAGACAAGAAGCGCTTTCACGTCACTGCAGAAGGCATTGTCCTGGTTACGCCAAAGATGCTTGGGCAGCATATCTATACGCTCGAGGGAGAAGAGAGTAAATGGGAGCTGTAAAACTCAACCTGGTGCTTTGTTGGCACATGCATCAACCTCACTACCGTGAGGGTGTCGACGGCGAATACAGACTACCGTGGGTGTATCTGCATGGTATCAAGGACTATACGGATATGGCCGCTCACCTGGAGAACAATCCGGGTATGCGTTCGGTGGTCAACTTTGCGCCCGTGCTGCTTGAGCAGATCGACGACTATGCGCACCAGCTCAATGACTATTTTAAGCATGGTAAAGCAACATCAGATCCTTTTCTTAATCAGCTGATCGGAGCTGCTGCAATCCCGCTGGATGCTAATGGCAGGAGTGAACTGGTCGGTCACTGCCTGCGCTGTAATGCGCCGCGCATGATTGAACCCTACGCAGTTTTCGACGGACTGGTTCGCTGGTTTGATCACTTTGAGGAATTCGATGTTGCCGAGGATGCCAGGGCTGTCGAGATCCTGAATTATCTCAATGAGCAATACTTTATTGACCTGCTTTGCTGGTATCACATCAGCTGGCTTGGCGAGTCAGTCAGAAGTGATGAACGTGTCATCAACCTGATGGAGAAGGAGAGGGGCTTTACTGATGATGATCGCCGTCAACTGGCAGAGGTTATCCACGATAGCCTCAACGGCCTGATTGACCGCTATCGTGCACTCGCCGATTCTGGCCAGATTGAGTTGTCGATGACGCCTTACGGGCATCCCATCGTTCCCCTGCTGCATGATTTTGAGAATATGCGCTGCGCCTTGCCGGATGCGCCAGTACCCCAGGCAGAGGGCTATCCGGGTGGTTCTGAACGCAGCCGTTGGCATATGGACAAGGGGGTTGAACTGTTTGAGCATTACTTTGGCCGCCATCCGCAAGGTGTCTGGCTGTCGGAGGGTGGAGTCAGCAGTGATGCCCTCAAGCTGTTGGATGAGTACCAGATGCGCTGGACCGCCACGGGCGAAGGCGTATGGCGCAATAGCTGTCATCTTTCGCAACACGATGCCGAGGATATCAACACCAAGAAGGGGCTTTTCTCTCCACACTCACACAACAGTGACCAGGTACGTATTTTCTTTCGGGATGATGGCCTGTCTGATCTGATCGGATTTGAGTACAGCAAGTGGGATACGCAAGACGCCGTTGCCGACTTTATGCAGCACCTCAACAACATTGCTGACAGCATTGGTGATGAGGCAGATCAGCGCGTGGTATCGGTGATTCTTGATGGTGAGAATGCGTGGGAGTACTACTATGCAAATGGCGCACTGTTTCTCGATGGTCTCTACAAGGCATGTGCCAGCAGTGATCGTATCGCGCTACGCACATTCAGTGAGGTTGCCGACCTGGAAGCACGTACCCTGACTGATCTCTGTCCGGGCAGCTGGGTGTATGGCTCCTTCTCGACCTGGATTGGTGAGCAGGACAAGAACCTGGCCTGGGACTACCTGGTGGCAGCAAAACTGGCATACGACGAGGTATTTGCGTCCGGTAAATTGACAGATGAGCAGAAGAAACAGGCCACGCAGCAGCTTGCCATCTGCGAGGCTTCAGACTGGTTCTGGTGGTTCGGTGATTACAATCCGTCGGATAGTGTGCGTGATTTTGAGCAGCTCTTCCGACTTCAACTGAGCCGACTCTACAGCCTGTTGCAACTGACAATCCCTGCTGTGCTTGAGCAGCCGATTTCGAGCGGTGGCAGTCATGGCGAGCACTCGGGCACCATGCGCAGAACAGCTTAAACGATGAAATCACTGACACAGAGACGCGCCGGTGTTCTACTGCACCCGACATCATTCCCTTCCGGGGAGCTTGATGATGCGCTGCGTTGGCTGGACTGGATGGTGGATGCCGGTTTTCGCATCTGGCAGTTTCTGCCGCTTGGCGTTCCGCACGATGATTTCTCCCCTTACCAGTGTCTGTCGGCATTTGCCATGCACCCTGGGCTGCTGCCGCAAGATGCGGGGCAGAGAACGGTTAACCGGGAACAGCTGCAGTTGTGGCGACATGAGCAGGCACACTGGATTGAAGATTATGCGCTCTTCATGGCATTGCGCTGGGAGCACAATACAGACCCGTGGTTCAGTTGGCCAAACGAGTTCAGGAGTCGGGACCAGGAAGCACTTGATGCGTTTGCTGAGAAAAACCGCGAGAGTATGGATGCTATCATTGAGCAGCAATTTGTTGCGCATCGTTACTGGCTGGAGATTCGCGAGGCTGCTGCAGAAAGAGATATCCTGCTGTTCGGCGATATGCCGATTTTCGTGGCGCATGACAGTGCTGATGTCTGGTCCAACCAACATCAATTCATGCTCGACGATGATGGGCAACCGACCTTTGTTGCCGGTGTACCACCTGACTATTTCTCAGCAGATGGCCAGCGCTGGGGTAATCCCCAGTTCAACTGGGAAGCGATGCAGGGGGATGGTTTCAGATTCTGGATAGAGAGACTGCATCACCATTTTGAACTCTTTGACCTTGTCAGGCTGGATCATTTCCGCGGTCTCGAGGCTGTCTGGACGATCCCGGCAGAGAATGAAACCGCGATTGACGGTTACTGGCAAAAGACACCAGGTGACGAGCTGTTGGCCAAACTACAGCAGGAGATGGGCTGTATTCCGCTGATTGCAGAGGATCTTGGCATTATTACCGAGGAAGTGACGGCGCTTCGCAAGAAATACGGACTGCCCGGTATGGCTGTTCTTCAGTTCGGTTTTGATGCTTTTGATGACAACCCGCACAAACTGCATAACATCCATCGTGATACTGCTGTCTACACGGGGACACACGACAATGACACCATCCGGGGCTGGTATGACTCCCTGGATGAGCAGACGCGTGGCCATGTTCTCCAGGCGATTGGTGCTGATATCGCAGAACAGGTCATTGACTGCATGATTGATGCGGCTCTCGAATGCAATGGCAACCTGGCGATTGTGCCGCTGCAGGACCTGCTCGGACTTGGCAATGAAGCACGTATGAACCTGCCGGGTACCGTCGAGGGGAACTGGCAATGGCGCTTTACGTGGGAACAGCTCGCGAATATTGATTGCGGAGACCTGAAAGAACGCGTTCAGAAGGCAGGTCGACTTGGAGAATAAAGATGCATGAGGCCCTGAAACGACTGCAAAGCGGCTCACACCATGACCCCTTCGAACTGCTCGGCTACCACGAGACAGAATCCGGCGGCGCTCTTATCCGCGCACTGCTGCCGCATGCCGAACAGGTCGAACTCGACGGTATCGGCGAAATGGAACGTGTTGAGGGCAGCGACCTGTTCGAACTCCATTCCGATACCCGTTTTGCTCCCGGTCACTACACGCTGAAGTGGCAGGATAAAGCGGCCGGAAGTTGGCACAAGACAGTTTCTCCCTATAGCTTCGAGCCACAGATCGGTGAACTCGACATGCACTGGTTCGGTGAAGGCAATCACCACCATGTGTGGCATTTCCTCGGTTCACGCATCACCACGGTTGATGCCGTTGAAGGTGTACAGTTTGCCGTGTGGGCGCCGGGTGTGACGCGCGTCAGCGTGGTGGGTGACTTCAACGCATGGGATGGCAGGCGCCACCCGATGCGCTGCCGTGGTGGCTCTGGCATATGGGAGCTGTTCATCCCCGGACTGGCTGCCGGTGATGCCTACAAGTATGAAATTCTCAGCCAGCGCAATGATGTGATCGTCAAGGCAGACCCTTACGGACGACACATGTCGAATCGTCCTGAAACCACCTCGCTGGTGCCTGCCGAAGTGAGTCACGAATGGCAGGATCAGGAATGGATGTCCAAGCGCAAGCTGTTCGACTGGCAGCAGGCGCCAATGGCCATTTACGAGATGCATCCCGGTTCCTGGCAACGGGGTGAGGATGGCACTTTTCTTAACTGGCGTGAACTCGCCGCGCGCCTTGTTCCCTATGTTGTGGAGCTGGGCTATACCCACATCGAACTGCTGCCTGTTTCCGAGCATCCGCTAGACGCCTCCTGGGGTTACCAGGTCAGTGGCTACTATGCACCGAGTGCACGCTTCGGTACACCGGACGATTTCAGATTCTTTATCGATGCAGCCCACCAGGCAGGTATCGGTATCCTGCTCGACTGGGTGCCGGCACACTTCCCAAAAGATGATTTCGCACTGGCGCGTTTTACCGGTGAGCCTGTATATGAACATGCCGATCCCCGCCGCGGTGAGCATCGGGATTGGGGTACGCTGATTTTCGATTACGGCCGTAACGAGGTGAGAAACTTTCTCATTGCCAACGCGGTTTACTGGATAGAGGAGTTTCACCTCGATGGCCTACGCGTCGATGCGGTCGCATCCATGCTCTACCATGACTATTCGCGTGAAGAGGGAGATTGGCTGCCGAATGTCCACGGCGGACGCGAAAACCTTGAGGCGATCCATTTTCTGCAGGAACTCAACCGTGTTGTCCACAGCCGTTTTCCCGGCGCTGTCACAATCGCTGAGGAATCAACCTCCTGGCCAATGGTGTCGCGCCCGGTAGAACTTGGCGGACTCGGTTTCTCGATGAAATGGAATATGGGCTGGATGAATGACAGCCTCAGTTACATCGAGCAGGATCCGGTCTATCGGAAATTTCATCACAACCTGCTGACATTCAGCCAGCTGTACGCATTTACCGAGAATTTTGTCCTACCGCTTTCCCACGACGAGGTCGTGCATGGCAAAAAAAGCATGATCGACAAGATGCCTGGAGATTACTGGCAGAAAATGGCCAACCTGCGCCTCTTTTATTCCTGGCAGTATGGCCACCCGGGTAAGAAGCTGCTCTTCATGGGTAGTGAATTCGGTCAGTGGCACGAGTGGAGTGAAGAGGGCGAGATTGACTGGGGTTTGAACGAGATCGAGGCGCATGCCGGAATCAGGAGAATGGTTGGAGATCTCAACAGGCTCTATCGCGGTGAGCCGGCAATGCATCAGCGTGATTTTACCGAGGATGGCTTCCGCTGGATCGATTGTCACGACTCGGAACAGTCAGTATTAAGTTTTATTCGTTATGCACATAATGCTGCACCGATCATTTGCGTGTTCAACTTCACCCCGGTTCCGCGCTATGATTATCGCTTGGGGGTTCCACATGCAGAGAGTTATCACGAAGTGCTGAACAGTGATTCAAATCACTATGGTGGAACCAATACAGGTAATGGTGGTGATATCCAGGTTCAGGAGATTACCTGGATGGGTTTTGAGCAATCCATCTCGGTGACACTGCCGCCATTGGGCGCACTCTTTTTGCGGGGGGCATGAATGCGAATTCTTTTCGTTGCCAGCGAATCCTACCCGCTGGTCAAGACAGGTGGTCTTGGTGATGTAGTCTACAGCTTGCCGCATGCGTTGCAGGCACAAGGCGCAGATGTGCGTATGCTGTTGCCGGGTTACCGTGAATTGCTGCAGCAACTCGATGAGGTACGTATCCTCGGCTGGCTGCAAATACAGGGGGCGAGCCGCAGTCACGATGTGCGCGTGCTTGAAGCGACCCATCCCGATTTCAGCGTCAAACTGCTGATAGCCGATTGCCAGGAACTCTACGACCGTCCCGGCAATCCCTACCTCCACCCGGATGGCTACGACTGGCCTGACAACGCCGAACGCTACACTGTATTTTCACGTCTTGCAGCTATGTTGTCGATGGACCTGCTGGGTCTCGACTGGCGTGCCGAAGTGGTGCACTGTCACGACTGGCAGACGGGGCTGGTGCCCGCATTCCTGTCGTCGGAGCCCGATCGCCCCAGAACAGTTTTTACCATTCATAATCTCGCCTACGGCGGCCACTTTTCCCATGACGAATTCATGAAGCTGCACCTGCCCGGGTACTGGTGGTCGGGTGAAGGTGTTGAGTTTTACGGTGGATTCTCAATGCTGAAGGCGGGACTGGTCTATGCAGATTCGATCACCACTGTCAGTCCGACCTATGCAGAGGAGATCTGCACGGCACAATTCGGCTATGGCATGCAGGGTGTTTTGCAGGCAAACAGCCACAAGCTCACCGGGATTCTCAACGGCATAGATACACAGCTGTGGAATCCTTCGAGCGATACCTATATCAAGGCGCACTACAATGCTGCACGTCGTAATCCCGGCAAGCGAATCAACAAAAAAGCGCTGCTGAAAAGTTTTGATGTGGAGGCCGATGACGAATTATTAGCGAAGCCGCTGATTGGCATGGTGTGCAGGTTTGTCGAACAGAAGGGCATTGACCTGGTCGCTGAAGCGATACCGACACTTGTGAAGGAGACGCAGGCCACTTTCGTGATTATCGGGGCAGGCGACCATGTACACGAAGAGAGATTGCTGAAGTTACAGAAAAAGTATCCTGATCGTCTTCTCGTCTATATCGGCTACTCGGAAGATTTGGCGCACCTGCTCGAGGCCGGTGCAGATATGTTCCTGATGCCGTCTCGTTTCGAGCCTTGCGGTCTCAACCAGATGTACAGCCTGCACTATGGCACTCCACCGATTGTCAATCATACCGGGGGTCTTGCCGATACTGTTGTCGATACCACGCCAAAAACCCTCACTGCACAGACGGCGAACGGTTTTGTCATGCAGGAAGCTTCAGTGGTTGCCCTCATCGATGCGGTACAGCGCGCGATTGATGTTTACGCTAACAAGAGGTCGTGGGCGAAGCTGCTGCGAACCGGCATGCAGAGTGACCTGGGGTGGAAGAACAGTGCCTTGCGTTACCTCGAGCTCTACAAGCACCTGCTTGCCTGATACCTCTCTTGCGCTTGCTTTTGCCAACTTGGTGTAAAATAAAACTTACGCTTTTATTAATTAAAGATTCCGCTGCCAGCGTGTGCTGCGGAAGGGCTGGATAATGAAATATTCCAATAACAACGCAGAGATGCTTTGCAGTATGCGGCCAGAGCCGCTTTCCAATGAGCCGGAAAAACTTCAGAGGGATTACCTGCATTATTTGAATCGTCACTACGGGCGGTTTCTTGGCTGTGACTCATATTATATCTACTCGGCGATGGCACTCGTTCTGCGCGATCGCCTCACTACGAACTGGCACGACACCTGGATGGCATACAAGGATTCCAGTGTGAAGCGCGCATGCTACATGTCGCTCGAATACCTGATTGGACGCTCTCTCGGTAATCATATTCTCAATGCTAACCTCGGACCGGCAATGGAGAAGCTGTTGATGAACCGCGCGGTTTCACTCGAGGACATCGAGGAGAGAGAACCGGATGCCGGCCTTGGTAATGGTGGCCTTGGACGCTTGGCTGCCTGTTTCATTGACAGCTGCGCGACATTACAGCTTCCGGTTATTGCCTACGGGCTGCGCTACGAATATGGCATGTTTCGTCAGAAAATCGAGAATGGTCGGCAAATTGAAGAGCCTGATCACTGGCTGAGAGACGGCAATCCGTGGGAAATTGAGCGCCCCGAGTACACTGCCACGATCAAGTTTGGCGGGCATACCGAAGAGTACTTTGATGCAGATAACATCAAGAAGGTGCACTGGGTAGAAACCCAGGATGTACTGGCGATTCCATACGATGTACCGGTCTCCGGGTATAAGAACAACACGGTAAATACACTGCGTCTGTGGAAATCGACAGCAACAGACGAGTTCAACCTCGAAGAGTTTAACGCCGGCAGCTATACCGAGGCGGTCTCGGAAAAGAATAACGCCGAGCACATCACCATGGTGCTCTACCCTAATGACGTTAGTGAAAACGGCAAGGTGCTGCGCCTGCGCCAGCAATATTTCCTCGCTTCAGCGACACTGCAGGATGTGATACGTATTTGGGAAAAGACCGGGGGTGAGGACTACAGCAAGTTTCCCGATCAGAATGTCTTTCAGATGAATGACACGCACCCGACCATTGCGGTTGCAGAACTGATGCGTATTCTGATGGATGAAAAAGGACTGGAGTGGGATCAGGCGTGGGATGTCACCACGAAAACAATGGCTTATACCAACCATACCTTGCTGCCTGAAGCACTGGAAAAATGGCCTGTGCCTATGTTTGAGCAACTGTTGCCGCGCCTGCTTGAGATCATCTACCAGATCAATGCGAATTTCCTCGAAATGATTTCAATGAAGTGGCCCGGAGATACTGATCGCCAGCGCCGTATGTCAATTATCGAGGAAGGTGGTGTAAAGTACGTGCGCATGGCTTATCTTGCGATTGTCGGCAGTTTTTCAGTCAATGGTGTGGCAGCGCTTCATTCGCGTCTGTTAGCTGAAGGCCTGTTCCATGATTTTTATGAGCTGTGGCCTGAAAAATTCAACAATAAGACAAATGGTGTGACACCGCGTCGCTGGATTGCGTATGCAAATCCGGCCATGAGAGAACTGGTCAACGAGAAGATTGGAGACAACTGGATATCGGACCTTTCCGAGATCGAAAAACTCAAGGCATTTGCACCGGACAGACCGGAAAACAGGGGGTTTCACCAGGCCTGGCGCGACATGAAGCGTCAAAACAAGCAGCGCCTGGCGAATCTCGTTGAGGCAAATTGCAATGTGACATTCAATGTTGATTCGCTCTTTGATGTGCAAGTTAAGCGTATTCATGAATACAAACGCCAGTTGCTCAACGTGCTGCATGTCATTCATCTCTACAACCGTATTAAGGCAGGGGATACCGATGGCTGGGTGAATCGCTGTGTACTCATCGGCGGCAAGGCGGCCCCCGGCTACCAGCTGGCAAAACAGACCATCAAGCTTATTAACAATGTTGCGCACATGATCAATGATGATCCGCAGATCGGTGACAAGCTCAAGCTGGTCTATTATCCGAACTATGGCGTCACTGCAATGGAAGCCATTGCTCCCGGTACTGATCTCTCCGAGCAGGTATCAACTGCAGGTAAGGAGGCATCGGGCACCGGAAATATGAAGTTCATGATGAATGGTGCGATTACCCTTGGTACCTATGATGGCGCCAATATCGAGATTCTCGAGGCAGTTGGTGAGGAGAACTTCTTTCTCTTCGGTCTCAGGGCGGAAGAGGTGGAAGAGCAATGTTCCCATTACAACCCGCAGGACTGTATTGATGCAGACGAAGATCTCAAGGCGGTCATGAACCTGCTGGAGTGCGGTTATTTCAACCTGCAAGAGCCGGGCATATTCAACGACATTATCAACTCTCTCAAGAGTCCGCATGACCCGTGGATGACGCTCGCTGATTTCCGCAGCTATATCGATGCCCAGCATGAAGTAGAGCAGGCATGGAAGGACCAGGAAGAGTGGACAAGAATGAGTATTCTCAACACGGCGAGCAGCGGTTTCTTTTCCACCGACAGAACCATGCTGCAGTACAACGAGGATATCTGGAAGCTGAAGCAGATTCCGGTTGAGTCACCACTGGAGGTCTAGTCTCCACGCCTCATATCAATGCCATGATGATGGCCGGGATCGGAGTTAATCACTCCGAATCCGGGCACTCAGGCGAATAACCACGTCATTTGTGAAAAAACGCCTATTTATCCGGCACTTTTGATAAAATTCCCGCTTTGATGATCCCCGGAGTCCCCGATGTTTGATAAATCCATGAAGATCGAAGGTTTCGATGACGAATTATGGTCCGCGATCCAGGAAGAGGAGCGCCGCCAGGAAGAGCACATCGAACTGATTGCGTCTGAAAACTACACAAGTCCGCGCGTCATGCAGGCACAGGGCTCGGTATTGACCAACAAGTATGCCGAGGGCTACCCGGGTAAACGTTATTATGGCGGCTGTGAATATGTCGACAAGGCAGAGCAACTCGCCATCGACCGAGCCAAGGCGCTGTTCGGCGCTGATTATGCGAATGTCCAGCCACACTCGGGTTCCCAGGCTAACGCAGCAGTCTACATGGCGCTGTGCGAGCCGGGCGATACCATCCTCGGTATGGCACTCGCTCACGGCGGTCACCTGACACACGGTGCCAAGCCAAACTTCTCAGGCAAGATCTACAACGCGGTGCAGTACGGCCTCAACCCGGCGACTGGCGAGATCGATTACGATGAAGTCGATCGTTTCGCACGTGAGCACAAGCCGAAGATGATCGTTGCCGGCTTTTCAGCCTATTCACGCGTCGTCGACTGGCAGCGTTTTCGTGACATTGCCGATGAAATCGGTGCCTACCTGTTTGTCGACATGGCACACGTGGCCGGCCTGATCGCGGCAGGCGAGTACCCGAGCCCGGTCAATATTGCTGATGTCACCACGACGACCACGCACAAGACACTACGCGGTCCGCGCGGTGGACTGATTCTCGCGAAAGAGAATGAAGCGATTCAGAAGAAACTCAACTCACTGGTCTTTCCTGGTACCCAGGGTGGTCCGCTGATGCACGTGATTGCCGCCAAGGCTGTTGCTTTCAAGGAGGCGATGTCACCTGAATTCAAGACATACCAGCACCAGGTTGTGAAGAATGCACAGGCAATGGCTAATGTCTTCATGCAGCGCGGCTACGATGTTGTCTCAAAGGGAACAGATGACCATCTCTTCCTGGTCAGCTTTATCGAGGCAGGACTCACAGGTAAAGCGGTTGATGCATGGCTGGGTGCAGCGAATATCACGGTTAATATGAACGCTGTGCCAAACGATCCCCAGTCACCTTTTGTGACAAGCGGAATTCGTGTCGGCACGCCCGCATTGACGACACGCGGCTTCAACGAAGAAGAGGCTGTGGAACTGGCTGGCTGGATGTGTGATGTCATCGACTCGCGCGGAGATGAGCAGGCAATCGCAGGGGTCAAGGCAAAAGTGCTGGAGATCTGTGCGCGTCACCCTGTCTATCGTTAATGCGCTGTCCATTTTGCGGTGCTGAAGACACCAAGGTTATCGACTCCCGTCTGTCGGGAGAAGGTGAGCAGGTGCGCAGGCGCCGCAAATGCACAGTCTGCAGCGAGCGCTTCACCACTTACGAAAGTGTCGAGTTGAATCTGCCCAGGGTCGTCAAAACTGACGATTCGCGGGTTCAGTTTGATGGCCGCAAGTTGCGTGCAGGCATGTCCCGCGCGCTCGAGAAGCGCCCGGTCAGTACCGAGCAGGTCGAGGCCGCAATCAATCGCATCACCCGCAAGCTTGCCTCCAGTGGCGATGCAGAAGTGTCATCACGTTCGATCGGTGAGCTTGTCATGGATGAACTGCGCAAGCTTGACCAGGTCGCCTATGTCCGATTCGCCTCAGTGTATCGTTCTTTCGAGGATGTGCGTGCCTTTACCGAGGAGATCGAACTGCTCGAGCGTGATCCGACACCGGAAGAGCACCGTCAGCAGATGAAGCTGCTCGATGAGGATGAGAAGTGACAGGCAAGGGCGATAACGCCTGGATGAGCCGCGCTCTCAAGCTGGCGTGGCGCGGACTCTATACAACTGATCCCAATCCCCTCGTCGGCTGTGTCATCGTAAAAGATAATGTTCTGATTGCCGAAGGATGGCACCAAAAAGCGGGTCAACCACACGCAGAAAAAATTGCGCTGGCAGCGGCTGGCGAAGAAGCCAAGGGCGCGACCCTCTATGTCACCCTCGAGCCATGCTGTCACCATGGCAAGACACCTCCGTGTAGCGATGCAGTAGTCAAGGCGGGTGTTTCACGCGTTGTCATCGCCATGAAGGATCCCAATCCACTCGTTGCAGGTAAAGGTATCAAGCAACTGCAGGACGCCGGTATCGAGGTCGACTGTGGTTTACTAGAACAACAGGCAAGAGAACTCAACCCCGGCTGTATCAGCCGTATGGAACGTGGGCGTCCATGGGTGCGTTGCAAGCTTGCCATGAGTGTAGATGGCCGCACTGCAATGGCGAGTGGTGAAAGCAAGTGGATCACATCAGATGCATCGAGAAAGGATGTGCATCGCCTGCGTGCAAGAAGCTCTGCGGTGGTAACAGGTATCGGCACACTGCTTGCTGATGATCCGTCATTGAATGTACGTCGCAATGACGCAGAGTTACCGGGTGTCAGCATAGATGCTCCCCTGACTCTGCCGTTACGTGTGATTATGGATGCTGATTTGCGCACACCGCCTGATGCCAGGATGTTGGAGCTCGAGGGTGAGACACTGATTGTCACTGCATCCACAGATAGCGAACGCAGCCGAGCGCTTGAGGATGCCGGAGCCGAGCTGTTGCTTATTGATCGTGAATCAGGCCATCTCGACTGGCATCACCTACTACGTGAACTTAATGACCGGCAGATCAATGATGTTCTTATCGAGGCGGGAGCAACCATTGCCGGATCGGCAGTACGTGCAGGAATCATTGATGAGCTGGTGCTCTACATGGCACCACACCTGATGGGGGATGCCGCACGCGGACTGGTACATTTGCCGGGACTCGATACAATGGAGCAACGCATCGAGCTGCAGCTGACTGACTTGCGCCAGCTTGGCAATGACATTCGCATGAGCTACAGAATAAAAGAGGCAGACTAGTGTTTACAGGTATTATCCAGGCAGTCGGTACCATAGCCACCATGGAGAACCATGGCGGGGACATGCGTCTGCGTATCGCAACGGGCAAACTCTCTCTCGATGACGTCGCGCTGGGTGACAGTATCGCAGTCAATGGTGTGTGCCTGACAGCTGTCGAATTGCCCGGAGACGGTTTTGTTGCCGATGTCTCTAGTGAGACCATGGAACTCACCTCGCTTGCCAGTCTGAAGCCGGGAAGCAGCGTGAATCTTGAGAAGGCGCTGACACTTGCGACCCGTCTCGGCGGTCATCTTGTCAGTGGTCATGTCGATGGTCTCGGTGAGGTAGTGAATCGCTCGGATGATGCGCGTTCTGTACACTTCGTGATACGGGCGCCCGATGAACTGGCGAGATACATCGCGCACAAAGGCTCGATTACAATTGATGGCACCAGCCTGACAGTTAACCAGGTGAATGGCGCGGAGTTCGATCTGAATATTGTTCCGCACACGATCCAGGAGACAATTATCGGCGGCTACCAGGCTGGCACGAAAATAAATCTTGAGGTAGACATCATCGCACGCTACCTTGAGCGCCTGGTACTTGGGGATGATGCAGCAAAGCCAGGTGTGAAGGGTGATATTAACGAGGAGCTGCTGCGAAAAACAGGCTTCATTGCGTAACGCACAGACAGGACAAGAGTATCAGCGAGCCACTCATTATTCCGCGTTCGGATCATCCGGAAGAGGTCAATTCACTGTTTCGGAACTGCCGCCTTGTCGGACGCCGTTTCCGTCTTGCACACGTCCACTTCGGGCGTGAGATTATTGAGGTGGCGACATTCCGTGCCGCCCACGAAGGTGAACAGCTCGATGCACATAGCAGGCAGTCGGATGGCGGTATGCTGTTGCGTGACAACGTCTACGGCAGTCTTGAAGAGGATGCGCTGAGACGTGACCTGACAGTCAATGCGCTTTACTACAACATTGCTGATTTCTCGATTGTCGATTATGCCGACGGTGTCGCGGATCTCAACAAGGGCGTCTTGCGAATGCTGGGTGATCCCGAGACACGTTATCGTGAAGACCCGGTTCGTATGCTGCGCGCAGTGCGTTTTGGTGGAAAGCTGGGTTTTACCCTGACGCCTGAGACCGAGGAGCCAATCTGGGAACTCGGTGAGCTATTGCAGTCGGTACCTTCAGCACGCCTCTTTGATGAATCTCTCAAGCTCTTCATGGGCGGCAGCTGCGAGGAGACTTTCCACCTGCTGCGCCATTACTACCTGATTGATTATCTCTTCCCGATGACGGAAGAGGCGATCAACAGCATGGATGGTGAACCGTTCCTTCACATGATTTGTGATGCGCTTTATAACACTGATCAACGTATCGCGACCGGCAAGCCGGTGACCCCGGCATTCCTGTTTGCCGTGTTCCTGTGGGAACCTGTGCGACGTCTCTATGAAGACCGCCTGGAAGCAGGAGAGCCACCCTTGCAGGCGATG
>NZ_MPRK01000170.1 GCF_002021095.1 Solemya elarraichensis gill symbiont
TAGTAGATATACAAAATCTGCTGTGTACTAGCATGGTACCCATTGTAAAATTAATAGATCTCCACAAAAAGAACAGAAACATGACTGGTGAAGTAAAAAGTTTGTTCTCTGACATCATAACTGGCTTAGGTCAAGTTCAATACAGTCTCAGTTTGAGGAGACGATCTCATATCAGGCCTTATCTGAAGAAGAAATATGCTCCGTTGTGTCATATGAATATGCCAATTACAACTAAACTGTTTGGTGATGACATTTCCAAGGAGGTAAAATCCTGTGACAATATTTCTGTACTAGGAAAAGACCCCTATTACCAGAATTATAACTTCAGGGGTGCTATTCGTACTAGAGGCAGATTCCGTGGTCGTCGTGTGTACGGAAACCCTGGTTTTGGGTCTCGTGGGAACAACACTTACCAGGGATATCGCCAGCATCCCTACCCTCTAAGAGGTACCGGTTCATCTGGAAGGCGATCAAGGGCTCCTAGGAGACGGGCTACATCTACTATAACTTCATCGTCTCTTCGGGACCCAAACGAAGACGAGTAGCAGAAGGGGTAAGGCCTGTAGGGCGTACACAGTATTGTTTAGATACATGGGAAATGTTTACTTCTGACCCTTGGATTTTAGGTGTTGTATCAGGTTACATGATAGATTTCGATGATCAGCCTGTACAGAGTAGGGTTCCAAGTGTTATTCCGTTTCCACAAGATCAAAAAGACATGGTAGACATTGCAGTTCAGGAACTTCTGAGTAAAGGTGCAATCATTCAATCCGAAGTGGAAGAAGATCAGTTTATTTCCACTATATTTGTTGTTCATAAACCAAATGGCAAATTTAGGCCAATTATAAACCTGAAATTCTTGAATGAATTCGTTCAATATAACCATTTTAAACAGGAAACTTTTAATATTGTTCTTGATCTTGTCCAACCAAATGATTTCATGACAAAAATCGATTTAGCAGATGCCTACTTTTCGATTCCCATACATCCATCACATTGGAAGTATTTGAAATTTTATTGGAATTCTATTCTATACTGCTTCGTTTGTTTACCTTTTGGGCTTACAATAGCACCATATTTGTTTACAAAAATATTACGCCCCATTTTTGCATGGTTCAGACAACAGAACATTCGATCATCTTATTACATAGATGATTCAATCAATTTTGACCAAGTACGAGCTGTATGTCAGAGAAACAGTAACCGGATTTTAGATACATTACAAAGTCTAGGATTCAATATAAACCAGAAAAAGTCAGTTTTGATACCTTGTCAGAGGCTGGTATTCTTTGGTCATATACTTGACACTGTTCAGTTTAAAGTATTTTTGACTGATGAAAAAGTTCAGAAAATCATTTCCAAAGCTTCTGGCTTGCTCAAAAGAGATTTGGTACGTGTTAGAGACCTAGCTTCATTTATTGGACTTGTCATTAGCACATTTCATGCCATACTGGAAGCCCCTTTACATTATAGACCTCTTGAAAGAGATAAACTTGTGGGATTAGGTTATGATGGGAACTATGACAATGAGACCAGATTATCTCCTCCTAGTAGACATGAACTTGTCTGGTGGATTGACAATGTTGAACGTAACAATGGTAAAAGAATAAGACCAGTTGCTGTATCTAGAAGATGTCGTACCGATGCGTCATTCGCAGGGTTTGGTGGTATAGACTTAGACACAGATGTACATACCAATGGAAGATGGAATTTCGAGGAAGCACAACATGGGATTAATTTCCTTGAACTTCTTGCAATTTTCTATACGTTACAGTCTTTGTTCCATGAGTCTAGAGACATACATATAGAGGTTCAGTCAGATAATACTACTGCAATAGCTTATGTCAATAAGTTTGGTGGAATGGAATCCACAGAGTTGGATGTTTTATCTAAACAGATATGGGAATGGTGTTTACCAAGGCAGATTTATATTTCAGCTATTCATGTACCTGGAAGGTTGAATACTGCAGATTTCTACTCTAGAAATTTTTCAGATTCCACTGAGTGGATGTTAAAGCAAGATATATTTCTCAGACTGTGCAGACATACTTTCATACCTGATGTTGACCTCTTTGCATCCAGGTTGAATAAACGGTTGCCAAGATTTGTGTCTTGGTTTCCTGAGCCAGGTGCAATAGCTGTCAATGCATTGGCTTTATCCTGGAGCAAATTTTTACCTTATATGTTTCCTCCCTTTAACTTGATAGGGAAGGTCATAAATAAAATAGTTTCAGATAAGGTAGATAAAGCCCTTCTGGTAGTTCCATATTGGTTTACACAGAGCTGGTTCCCTGTTCTGTTAGACAACATGTGTGATTTTCCTGTCAGGTTACCAAGACATCGGGATTTGTTGGTACTACCGCACAACCAGGCATTACATCCGCTGGGGAAGAAGCTCAAGATGATTGGCGTGACTCTATCCGGAAACACTTGCAGGGTAAAGCAATTCCGCGAGAACTTGCAGACTTTATCGCAATGTCATGGTCCAGTGGGACAAGGAAGCAGTATAGCAGTGCTTGGAAAAAATGGCGTTTGTGGAACAGTATCAGGTGTTCCAGTCCATTTTACTCGTCTGAAACGGTAGTATTGAGTTACTTGTACTATTTATTCCGGCTTGGTAAGTCATACTCCATTATTAACATTCACAAAGCTATGTTGTTCCAGACATTGCCATTTTTTGGGAATTCATGGTGTAAAGATACGACTTTGGTTGCTCGTTTCATGAAAAGTGTGTTTCGACATAAACCGCCTAGACCTAAATATGTGATGACATGGGATGTTTCGGTTGTACTTCGATATCTGCAAAGTCTAGTGCCATTATCTAAACTATCATTAAAATTGTTAACTTTCAAGACTTTGGCATTGATTGCCTTAGCTACAGCTCCTAGAGCCCAGACTCTATGTGCATTGGATTTGAATAATATGTTTGTTCAACAACAGGCAGTTGTTTTCACATTCACTGATATATTGAAGACGTCCAAGGCAGGACAGTGTTGTTCTTTGAAAGTGGAACATTATAGCAATGAAAAGATTTGTGCTATGCATACTCTGCTTTATTACATTCAGAAGACTTCTTCTCTGAGATTTAGTGATAAGGTTTTTGTGTCATATGTTACTTTTCACTCGGTCACTACGAGTACTTTAGCCAGATGGTTGAAGACAGTTCTTGAATTGTCGGGAATAGATACTTCTGTGTACAAAGCACATTCTTATCGGGGAGCTTCAACTTCGGCAGCTTATAGTCGGGGTTGCTCCATGAATACTATAATTTCCCAAGCTGATTGGAAGTCAGATAAAAACTTCAAGAAGTTTTACTGTCGACATTCTGAGGGTGATTTGTCTTATAGTAGTGCTGTTTTTGGACAATGAATAGTATTAAATTTTTGGAACTGGTTTTGCATTTTTTGTTGCCTTTAAAGATGCTATTTGTACATGTGAAAGCTGAAGGCTTTATGAAAAATAATGAACCCCCATCCAAGCTTTAGTGCAGGATGGAGGGCATTATTTGAGTAAAGCCGGAGGCTGAGCATGTACAGACCCTTCCCTTGGGTATTATTTTATGTTCTTTAGCGTTGTTTTAACCCTCCCATGATAATGTCCAGCAACAAAAAATTTATCTTTAAAAAGTGATCAGCTGTTTACTGGTTCCGGTGATGCTACGAGTAGCAACGGCGCATGCGCAGACTACTTGTGGTATAGTGTAAAAACCTTTTTTAAGGTGCGAGGTAAGTTCAAACGTCCAGAATGGAATGCTATTTGTACATGCTCAGCCTCCGGCTTTACTCAAATAATGCCCTCCATCCTGCACTAAAGCTTGGATGGGGGTTCATT
>NZ_MPRK01000171.1 GCF_002021095.1 Solemya elarraichensis gill symbiont
ACGCAGGGCGTCCGGGGCAATAAAGGCTGTCGAAGATCGAGTGTAAAAGGGCGACTTGGATGTCCCGTTTTACATCACGAGATCAAAGACACGCTTGACGTCAAAGATCCATATCCGTTTATTTTTAAGATCAATCTTCTGGATGTTTCCGTTAAATTCAGAGCTGGTGCGGTCATCTTCTATTTCAAGCTTGCTAGCAATCAAAACGCCCTTGTCATCAATAACGCCTTCAACCTCTATCTGGCTATTTAAAGCCAGTATCGCGCCCATGAGGTTTTCAACATGTGTTTTGTCATGAATGAGGATTTCAATGCCATTTACTGTAAAGCTTCTATTAGAATTGAATCGTGTGATGATGCCCTCGATATTGAGTCGGGTTCCTTTTTCAAAGCGAGGCTTATCAATAATTATTAACTCATCTGCATGCAGCTGCATATTGACCGGGTCGGCAGATGCTCTGACATGGATAAGGTCTCCTGCTACAGGAGGGTGTCCGGATTTTCTGAAGACGACCGTCAGTTTCCCGGCTCTCAGTGAAGCGGGCTCTGACTCCGTGTTAACGTTTCCGACAATAAGCCTGGCTTCGATGTTGCTGTTGTTCGACCTGGAACTGCCGGGGAGCAGCATAATGCGGGTTGCGACAAGATTATTGTTGGCATCATGAAATCCGGAAACTTCGACGAACTGGCCGACCTGAAGGTCATTCAGGGCTGAAAACTGATCCAATATGGTTGAATGGTTGGTGACGACGGTTTGGCCGAGTACTTCGACGTGGTTTGAATCTGACAAGGCAGTAACCGGGCCGCTAAGCATGTTCTCGTAGATAACGCTGGCTGCAACGCCAGTGCGTTTTTTATGATCTACCGTACCCTTAATGGTGACGATCTCGCCAAGCCTGAAATCAGACTCTTCACTCTTCTGCCCATTCCGTGTCAGCTTGGCTTTGCTGATATCGTATTCAATGCCGTTGACGAAGATGCTTCCAAAACCGTTGATGGTGCCCGAAGAAATTCCAGTGCCTCCGCTACCGCCAGATGCCATGCTCCCCTGCGTGGTGCAGAAGAGAATAAGAGTGGCAAGCAGGGCTTCTGTGAAGGAGACGGGGTATCGATGAAGCATCAGGTTTTGCCGTTTAATCCTCGATCATGATGTCAGTCGCCGAAAATTCCCCTGTTCCCGAATTGTAACTGCCGTAAGCATGTATCTCGGTTGAGTCAATTGATATCGAGTTGAAGAAGGATTCGGGTGATATAGGGTTGTCATTTGGCCCACGGAAAGTTGTCGTTACCTCGGTAATATCAGTGATGACTGTTGTGCCATTCACCGTTAACTCACCGGTGGAGCCATTAGCATAGGAGACCGTTCCTTCAATCTCCCCATTATCTCCGTTACAGGGATCGTCCTTGCGTTCAAGCTCTTCAATGATGAAGTCACCTGAATCATCAAACGCATGGATATGAACGCAGTGTCCTGTCTGCAGGGAGTCGAAGGTATCTCCATGCAAGTCGGATGCGTCGGGTGTGCCTGTGATTATTACGTAATCATTGCCCTGTACCGTGACCCTGTCGGGAACTGTTTTCTTGTCGCTAATTTCGCCGGAAACTTCCAGCTGGACATCTTCTTCTTCATCCTTGATTTCAAGGCTGTCAGCAACCAGTATGCCACTGGCATTGATCACGCCCTCCACTTCGACCCGGACGTTTAGCGCTATCAGTGCAGTCAGTGCTGGATCGATTCCGGTAGCGTCCACCTCAATTACATTAACAAAGAAATTCTCAGGAGTGATATAAGTTGTGACAATCCCTTCAAGTTCTATTTCTGTTCCTTGAGCCAGGTTGGCAGGCTGGATCACGGTAACGCTGGTAGCTGTGAGAGTTAAACCGGAAAGCGCTCCACTGGCCGCCTCAACCTGGACAAGGTCATCAGGGCTAACGTGACTCAGGTCTGCAAGGGTGACTGTCAGACCGTTGGATACCAGTTCATCAGGTGAAGGGTTTGTATCAATGCTGCTGACAAAGAGCTTGGCCTCGATCGAGGCGATGCCACTGGTGATCTCTACTATCCTTGTCGCAACCAAATTCCGGTTTGCGTTGTAGTAGCCGGAAACCTCGACAATGCTGCTGGTGTCCAAATCCGTCAGTACACCTGTCAGCTGCAATACAGTCGACGGCAGGACAAGGACCTGCTGTCCCAGAACTTCTATGCTGCTCGAGGTGGGATTGTCATTGGTGACAGGGCCACGAAGAATTTCGTCATATGACACCGTGGTGGCAACGCCCGTACCGCTGTCTGTGTCGATAGAGCCCTGGATGAAGACCACTTCACCGAGTTCAAATTCATTTTCACTTGCACCTGCGGTACCGTTGCGCTCAAGCGTGGCTCCGCTGATATCAAACTCGATACCATTGACAAAAATACTGCCAAAGCCACTGATTGAACCAGTCGAAATACCTGTTCCACCACTGCCGCCGGATGCTACTGTACCGCCGCCTCCACAGGAGACAAGAGAGATCATAACAATGGCAGGAAGAAGGTGTTTTAGTAACTGTTTCATGACTCTTTGTCCTTGTTGTCCATAGCGGTTTTATCGTCTACTGGCTCTTCAAAGTAGTAGATGCCGACTCCGGCTTTCATACGGCCGGTTCCTTCTGTATTCCCTGTCACGTCACGATCCCTGGCCGCCAGCCAGCGGTTAAACTGGTCGATCATGCGCTGACCATTCTCCTCGACAAAGATTTTGAACTCGGGAAGTGCCTCTTCCGGGAGGTTGTCGTAGGCGACATTGCGCTGGAAACGCAGGTCCTCTTTGCTATCCGAATTGAGGTTGTGATCGATGGTGTCAATCAGGTTGTGTGCTTCATTTCCAAGGATACTGATACCCTCTGATTCATCATCGTGCGGAATAAAGGAGCGTTTCAGCAGGCGGATTTTTCCGGTTGCCGAGAGTTCGACGGTTTCGGTCCCCAGCAGTTCCTTGAGCATTGCCCGATAGGGCATATCACCGCTGTAACGTGATACTAGGGACTCAAAACTGGGGTGCTCACCATCGGGATTGAGCATGCGAGGTTGCTTGCGTGAATCGTAGAAGTCACTGTCGTGCAGCCAGCCACTGATGACTTTGGAAGAGCGGTTGTACCTTGGCGTCATTGCAGTCGAATCGACCGAGAGCGTGCGCAGCTTGGCGACATCCTTGCGTGTCAACCCTGTAACAATCGCAATTCTGGAGGTGGTCGCCTTGCCCTCACTCTCAAGCAGGCGCTCTTCGGAGATGTCGACATAGACTTTTCTCGCCAGCTGGCTGAAGGCGTCAAATGAGACCTCTTTGCGCAGCAGAAAGCGTACCAGCGGGGTTAGCAGCCGGTAGATGGCATTAAACAGGGCTGAGTTCATAAGTGGGAAAATAATCCCAACATGCCTCAAAGTCAAGCTGGTTATCGAAAATTTGACGCTAAACCGGGTTTCATAAATGGTTATTATTCGGGGACTTTTCCAATAAATATTGGGGAAATCCCTATTGCTTGGGAGTTTGCATGCCGGGTTATTGAAATGTTGAAAGGTTTTTGTCCAGTGAACGCAGTCTGATGGCTTCACTGAGATGTTTCGTCTGGATCGATTCTCCACCATCAAGATCACAAATGGTTCGTGCCAGCTTGAGGATGCGATGGTAGGCACGGTGCGAGATATTGAGTGTCCCGATCGCCTGTTGCAGAAGCTTTTTCTGTGATTTGTCGATCGCTGCGCGCCAAGGAGAGAGAATCGAAGGCGCGTAGTCCCCGGTAGCCACTAGGCGAGACTGTTTTTCTGACGTGCGCCAGCGCCAAAGGAAA
>NZ_MPRK01000172.1 GCF_002021095.1 Solemya elarraichensis gill symbiont
GAGTTATTTTGATGAGACTGGTGCTTGATGCCAGGGGATTGGTCCGCCTGGAAGGTGTTAATTGATCAAATAATGATCAGTTAAAATGGTATCCGTGCCCCGATTTCGAGTGAAAATCGGAATCTTGACAAAGAATCGAGACATGCCATGATAAATTTGGATTATTCGAGGCGCCCTTAATTGCCATTGCCGCTATTCCTTTTTCCATCAAGATTCGTCATAATTATTCCTTGAGTTCAATAAATAAATATTAGTTACACAGATGAGGAGCCGCAATATGCGTATCAATCAAGTTACCATGGGCTTAATAGTTGCATTTCTGCTGTTGTCCGGGTGTGTTTCTACGCCAGTTCCGATGCATCACAAAACAGGTGTCAAGCCACAAAAGCAGACCAGCGACTTAACTGCTTGCCAAGTTAATGCAGTTAATGCTGTACCCGCTAGCATGCAAGTTCGTCGCACACCAATCTTTACGACACGAACAAAAACAAATTGCTACACAATGGGTGACAACATTCAATGCGACACAACTGGCGGACAAATATCCGGCGGAGATGTCCATACATATGATGCAAACGCAGACTTAAGAGAGCGCGTTACAGATGAATGTATGACGAAAAAAGGCTACATAAAATACCAATTACGTAGGTGTACACCCTCAGAGGTGAAAAACAGCCCTACCTCCAATACGACATTTCCGCCTGTAACAGAGATGACTTGCGTGAAGCAGGGGCCTACTGGCAGATGGGTTCTCGTCAACCCGGAATAAGAGAGACTCTGATTAATTCGACAGTCCGAGTTGGATCGGTGGGGACCAAGAGTCTATGAGTTTGGTGTGAGAATATATACGTCTACTAACACCATAGGTTATGGCCACGATTATTAAGAAATTTAGAGCTGCAGTCTTTTTATTGGCGGTCGGTATCAATTTTGGCTTGGTGCTCTTCGTCCAAGCTTCAGTGTTTGAGAACGGTGCACTGATATTACACTGCACTTATAAGTTTGGTGAACGTGACTTTAGAATGTATGCCGAGTATCAGAAATATGTTTCTGTAGAATACGACGCCTATATTGGCATCGGTTTTTCTGCTGGTCTCAAATTGGGCCGTCAGGGCATCGAAATCGAATCCGCCAGAGTCGGACTGCTCAAGAGCGACTGGGACACTGAGTCCGAGGTGGGTTTGAGATTCAATGCGCCTGAGGATAAATGGTACCTTGATGGCGGGATTTCAGATTCGCTCAATAGCATTAATGGTCAGATTTCGTTAGATTGGAAGGCGTTCTCCTTTCTCCCAGAATCTATATCCAAATTAGAAATTTCGGAATCATCGTTTCATAGGCCTCTAACAAAGAAAGAAGAGAATGCATTAATCTCTCCTCCAGATAGGCCATCAAATAAATACGCAGGGGACGACACCATAGGTCCCGTAATTGATCTTGGTGATGGAGTGACGATGCAGAATGCCTCCACTTCACCGAAGGTTAAAACATCCTACACGGACACGGAGGAAGAAATCGCAGATGCTGTGTCAGAAATGCGCAAGTTGGAATTTGCGGAAGAACTACCCGACGACTATGTATTTGCCGAGCCAACGTTCCATGAAAGACCTCTAACAAATAAGCTCGGTGAACCTATAGTGTATGCCGAGGATCAGAAGGATGTTCCTGTGAAAGAAGAGAGGTCATTAAAACCTCCTCCTAGAAACACAGGGGGTGAGACCATAGGTCCCGTAATTGATCTTGGTGATGGAGTGACGATGCAGAAGATCTTCACTTCACCGAAGGTTAAGACATCCTATGACGGAGATGAAATGGCAGACAGTTTTTCAGATGCCTTTACAAAGCCAATTACTTCATTCATCGAGGCGTCTGATGATTTGCACTCTGCGATCAATAATAAACCTCCCTCCATTAGCCCAACAGATCGCGCCAAAATGGACAAGGCTGGACAATTTATAGGCTTTGGTTTAAGCCTGATGAACCCTGTAGGCGCTGCAGCAACAGGATTCGGACACGCTGTGGATGTCGTGCAAGATATTGCGCACGGTGAGGGTGCGCCCGATAATCCTAGTTCGCTTTCGTCAGATCTAATGAGCATGAAGATGGCAGGTATGGGTAAGGGCGTAATCAAACAAACCAAAACTGCACCCCCCAATAATGGTGGTAGAAAATCATTCCTTAATAAGGGGGGCAAGGAGTCGGTAGATCACATTAAGGGGAACAAAGGTGAAGGATGGTCAGAAAAATTTACATTTGGGTTGCCGCGTGTAAAGGGTAAGTTAGGGAGTCCTACGGAGGCTCCTGGTTTAGCTGAAGCAAGCCCAGAAAGCATATCGTTGGATGAGTTGCGTGCCAGATTGAAAAGTCGTAATGACAAATTCACTTCCCGTAGCACTCAAAAAATGATTAGAGATTCAACAATAATGAGAAAAAATAAAGATGGTGCAGTAACTGCGACTACAAGTTTCAGTGGGTCTGGAGGGGGAAGGTCAAGCTACAAAACTCAATTTGATCCAAATAAACAATCGATTCGCTTTTTATATAGTCTGAGGGGCGGAGACACTCTCATTTCCCAAAGCGATGTAGTGAGAAATCAATTTCTGAAGCTAGAACAAAGTGATCAATTTGTTCCAGGAAGGCATGAAAGAGTCCAGATAATGAATCGACGTGCTCAAAAAGTCATGAAGGAATATGGGGGCAAAAAGCACTCGCAGCAATTATATGATGCTTTTCTGCGAAATACCGATAATGGACGGAGTAGTTGGAGAATTGCAACTGAGTTTGGTGCGAGGCCAACATCCGTAACAAGGAGAGGTTCTGATGTAATAATTGAGACAACACATGATTCAAGCATACCTGAAGATTTTGAGCTACCAAGCAGAGATCGTCACTTTATTCCCGACAAAACAACCATCCCGCCACCCGCATATGAGACGCTTCCAAGTGAGAGCATAAACACGGAATCCTCTCCTCAAAAATGCTGCAACATTCAATAGCACTGTGGCCTCCGATCGCAGTAGTGAAGCGGTCTAATTCACCCGAGCGCTTCGCTAAGGAACCCCTGATTAATATCGTTTTGCTGTAGCCAGAGCGATCATTCCCAGACAGCCCCCACCTCGGACTCAGTGTCCCAAGTGAAGTCGTCGCTAGGGGACCATTTATTCTCAAGCACATTGACTCTCAAGTCACTCTCGAAAGGCGCATTGAATTTCTTTTCACTCTAGTACTGGCTTATTGCCTTTTCTACATCTTCATTGAATTTCCGATCCAACTCGGCCTGATGGCGAAAATACTCGGCTACATGTCTACTACGCTCAAATTCAGAGAACTCCTCTTCCAAGGTGAGTCTGTCATTGAACATCTCGGTTTCTGCACGTTCTTCCGCCAAAAGGCGCTGAGTGGTGGTGATAATTTCGGAAATCTCTTCCACGGTGGGTAGACTCTGGAGATAGTGGCCATCCTTGGCATATTGGCCGTAAGGAGCGTCGAAATCTCTACAGTCAAAGTCAGCATCCGGACAGTTTAGTTAAGGTTGATTTATTATCCAGTGCAGATAATTTACGCTGTTTTCTGGGATTGTAAAACCGCTCAATATAATCAAAGATGTCTGCCCTGGTCTCAGCATGGGTCAGGTATGTTCTTCGGTTGACACGTTCTCTTTTCAGTTGCCCGACGAAGCTCTCTGCGGATGCATTGTCTGCACAACTACCCACAGCGCTCATCGAGCAGATCAGATTATACCCTTTCAGGAACCGCTGATATTCACGGCTGGTAAATTGGCATCCACGATCTGAATGCAGATA
>NZ_MPRK01000173.1 GCF_002021095.1 Solemya elarraichensis gill symbiont
TTTTCACAAAAACATTGGGAGCCGACCCTATTACCCCACTGTTCTCATCCACCCTCAAATGACAAAACCCGGCAGAGCCGGGTTTTAAAATATGGTAGCAACGGGTGGATTCGAACCACCGACCCCAGCATTATGAGTGCTGTGCTCTAACCAACTGAGCTACATTGCCATTTAAGGCGCCAGATTATAAGTGACTCTCCGCACCTTGTCTATGCCCTTGTGGCACCAAGTCCCATCCAGGCGTTTCAGGCCTGGTTGTGCAGGTCGATGACATTGCCCTTGTTGGTGTCACGCTCCTGCTTGGCCTGGTCATTGCGGCTGGCCTCAAGGCTATCGAGGTAGGCGGCATCTACATCACCAGTGACATAGTCACCGCTGAACACCGAGGTATCAAAATGCAGCGCCTTGCTGCGGGTCTTTTTCTGCACAGCATCGATGAGATCATCCAGTTCCTGGTAGATTAGGCGGTCTGCACCGATATACTCGCCGATCTCCTCTTCTGTACGGCCATAAGCGACCAGTTCACTGGCTGCCGGCATATCGATGCCATAAACGTTGGGATAGCGCACTGGAGGCGCTGCAGAGGCGAAATAGACTTTATTGGAGCCAACATCGCGTGCCATCTGCACAATCTGCTTCGACGTCGTGCCACGCACGATCGAGTCATCGACCAGAAGAACATTCTTGCCCTTGAATTCAAAATCGATGGCGTTAAGTTTTTGCCTGACTGATTTCTTGCGCGCTTTTTGCCCGGGCATGATGAAAGTGCGGCCAATATAGCGATTTTTGATGAATCCCTCGGCGTATTCAATCCCGAGTCTTTGTGCAAGCGCGAGTGCGGCTGTGCGGCTTGTATCGGGAATCGGGATAACCACGTCGATATCGTGATCTTCCCACTCCTTCTTGATTTTCGCTGCGAGGCGTTTGCCCATGCGTTGGCGCGCCTTGTGGACAAAGATTTCGTCGATGATGGAATCCGGGCGGGCAAAGTAGACAAATTCGAAAATACAGGGATTCCAGACCGGCTTTTCTGCACACTGCTGGGTAAAAATCTCTCCACTGGCAGTAACCAAAACAGCCTCTCCCGGCTCGATATCACGTACACGTTCAAAATCGGCTGCATCCAGTGCCACGCTTTCGGATGCGATCATGTACTCGGTACCTGCTTCAGTCTCGCGTTTACCGAAGCAAACGGGACGGATACCGTGTGGGTCACGAAAGCCGATGACGCCAAAGCCCGGAATCGTGGCGACAGCCGCGTAACCACCACGACAGCGTTTATGCAGTGCCTCGATTGCCTGGAAAACATCTTCCGGGCCAATACGCAGTTTGCCCTGGCGTGAAAGCTCGTGGGCAAAAATATTGAGCAGTATTTCGGAATCAGAATCGGTATTGATATGGCGCAGGTCGGAGGCAAACAGCGCCTCCTTCAACTCGTCTGCATTGGTCAGGTTGCCGTTATGGGCAAGAGTGATGCCGTACGGGGAGTTGACGTAAAAGGGCTGTGCCTCGGCGGAAGAAGAGCAGCCTGCAGTCGGGTAGCGCACGTGGGCCACTCCCATGTTGCCCTTTAGGTTGAGCATGTGCTCAGCCTCGAAAACGTCACGTGCAAGGCCGTTGTCCTTGCGCAGGTGCAGCTTGTCTCCCTCGCAGGTAACAATGCCTGCCGCATCCTGTCCACGGTGCTGCAGTACAAGCAGTGCATCATAGAGCGCCTGGTTGACCGGCTGGGTAGCTACGATTCCAACAATACCGCACATGATCAGGCGCCTCTTCTCTCAACCGGTGCAAGCGGCTCTGCCGGTGCCTCGGTTGCAGGTGTATTTTCTGGTGAAAACTCCAGGTATTCACCGATATCCTGTGGCAGCATCTCCTTGAGGGTGATGGCGACACGTTCGAAATGGGGAATCAGTTGAGACTCCTTCCACCACGGGTCCTGCGGGAATGGAGTGACGCCCGCCAACATGACGACGACAGCGATAATTACTCCACCACGAATCGCACCAAACAGCAGTCCCACGACACGATCGGTGCCAGTCAGCCCTGTTTTGTCGATCAGCATGCCGACCAGCCAGGTCACCACTGCGCCGAGAATAAGCATGGTGATGACAATCACCGTAAATGCTAACGCCAGTTGTAGCGACGGGGCCGAAACCCACTGCGCAAACACGGGCGCCAGATCACGGAAGAAAATCCATGCGACCCAGAATGCAATGACCCATACGAGGAGCGAAAGGGCTTCAAGCAGGAAGCCCCGGAAAAAACTGATGATCACGGATATACCGATGACCGAAAGAATTGCGATATCTGCCCAGTTCACGGCGAATTGAGATCCGGTTACGGGAAAGTGGGTATTCTAGCAGAACAGAATCCGGGAAAAAGGAAAAATGGGGCAATTCATCTCCTTTCCTTTCACACCGGCTTCGTTACATCACCCCGGGCATCAGGGAAACGAGATAACTTTACCCTTGAGCTGGAACTCTTTTTCGATAATCGCCAGCTGGCGATCAGCCTCCGCACGTTTCTCAAGAGGCCCGACGCGAACCCGGTAGAGCATCTTCCCTTTCACTTCGATTGGCTCAATGAAGGCAGACCTGCCTGACTGGGTCAGGCGATTTTTCAGCTTGTCCGCATTACTGCTTTGACCAAAACTGCCCGCCTGGATCACCCAACCCTGGGTAACAACCTTGCCCTGCAAGGGAGTCTTGACAGGCTCGGCGGCTGTTGTTGTGGCCTGTTGCGGCTGTTCATCAGGATGTGGTGCCTGAACAGGTGTGCTCTCTTCGATCTTGACGACCTCTGTCGGAACCATAATCTCGTCAGCCGGAGTTGTGCTGGCTGGTTGCTCCATAACCTCACCTACCGGCAACTCGTAACGCTGCGCATCTGCAGGCTCTACCGGCTCGGCAATCGCCGTGACACTCTCTTTCGGAATCAGGCCAGTAGAAAAATTCTCCTGCGGCTGCTCAGGAATCAGCGGCCCCAGTTCAATTCTGGATGTTTTCTCCTCGAGCAGCATGGGCACAAAAATCACCACCAGAGCCACCAGTACAATTGCACCCGTCAAACGTTTCTTCATATTGACAACATACCCAGTTGAAAACCATTAAACCGATTATAGCGTTTTGGAAGAAAAATATTCCAATGCTGCTCCCGCCACCTCGAATGAGCCGAAAATAACCACACCTCCATCTGCACCCGCCACAGATCGCGCTGCCTCGACAGCCTGTTTGAAGCCGCTGCATGCATCTATGCTGCTCTCAACGCCACCTTGCCCGAGTTTTTGTTGCAGCACTTCAGACGATGCAGCACGCGCGTCCTTAAGTACATAGATATGCCAGTGTGAGATTAGTTCACGCAACTCTGCAGCAATCGCCTCAATCGGCTTGTCAGCGTAAAAGGAAGCGACTGCATGCCACTCCTTGACATCATCATGGGCACGCATGGCATCAGCAAGTACCGCTGCTGCCTCCCTGTTATGTGCCACATCGACAATCACAAGTGGGTTCTTGCCAACCTGCTGAAAACGTCCCGCCAGTGAAACAGTTTTCAGCCCTGCTGCAATTGCCGTCTCACTGACCGGCAGAAGCTCACGCATGGAGTCAAGCAGGGCAATCACCGCAGCCGCGTTGTCGAGTTGGTGCTTGCCTGGCAGCAGTGGCAGCGGCAGTGCATGATGAGTTGTCTCATTCCCATGCCAATGCCACTCGTTGTCACTCACGGAGAGATTGAAGTCGCGC
>NZ_MPRK01000174.1 GCF_002021095.1 Solemya elarraichensis gill symbiont
TCGGCGTTGCTTACCAGAGCTGGAACTACGGCGATAACCTTCAGGACGTTGACAGCTTGGGTCTTACCGGTACATACAGCTTTGGTAACAGCAAGCTGGTTGCTTCCTGGGCAAATGTTGAACAAGCCGACTTGGAACAGGATGGTTGGGGCCTTGGTCTTTCTCACAGCCTAAGCAAGCGTACCTCTGTCTATGCGACCTATGCATCAGTTGACCATGGCTATCGCATGGATTGGGGCGCAAGAGCTTCTTTCAGCGGCATCAACGGTGCACCGACTGCCGGCTATGATAGCCGCATTGGCGAAGGCGAGGTTAGTGAAGACGGCGGCATGTTCTCTGTCGGTATGATCCACGATTTCTAAATCACTTTAGAAATCGTGTGATTAAGAACGGGGCCTTCGGGTCCCGTTTTTTCTTTCAGTCAATGACCGCTTTGGGTCGTTAGCTGCCATTCAGCGTAGTTGAGCAGACCAGAACTCACCAAGGTCTGCTTTCGGCCAGAAGCGGCCATTAGGTTGACTGAACAATGACTTGCTTTGCAGGGTTTATTCGTGGTTATGATTAGCGAAACAGTAAACGAGAATCAGCCTCCATGCCTATTAAAAAAAGCGCCTTAATCCTGCTTTACCTTGTCTGTGTGCAACCTGGCCATACGTGGGCGGATAAGTCGTCTGGAACAGAACTCGCGCCTTCCTTAGATGCAAAGAAACAAATCACATCGCCAATAAAAAAACCAATTAAACAGAGCGGCAGGTTTACAGCTGAGAAATATGTTATTCCTAAATTAGAAGTTGATCCTTCGACATTACCACCCGCTGAACCTAAAAGTTACTTCATTGAGCTGACAAAAGATTGTGCAAGTAGCGGTTCGCCATGTTGGCTTGAGGCTTCCTTATTTCCCTTTCCCATACCCGGCGGCACAGTCCGTTTTTTAGAAAATGTTAACAGCGGGATTTCACTTTGGTTTGCATATCCAGGTTACAACGCATCACATGCACCGTCCTCCTATGCGGGGGTGACAGTATCGCCGGGACAAGAATTTGATCCGGTGATATTGGGTTATCCCGGCAATATGGGAATGATAAATCCGGCTATTAGAGTAAGCGCGGTCGCTCTTTGCCAACAGAATGAACAGCACGTACCATGTGCTTATGAAAATGCTTATCTAAGAGTGCTGTGGGAATAGTGCTAATCAAGCTTCGCGCTCTGTGTTTGTCATGTACATATGCATATCCACTATGGATCGTAAACGGTCATCTAGCCTAGCCGCGTCGATTAAGTTTCGCGAAGGTCTGCTTTCGGCCAGAAGCTGGTATCACTCGCAGGCGAGAACGCGTCTGCCAAGGGCTGAAAGCAAACATGGGTCACATTGATAGTGCCAGAAGTTGCCAACTCATCGCCGCAAACTGTACAACATGGCTGCGCCGGATTGGCTAGACTCTGAAGCAGGATAGAGCACCAAAGTTGACTGTGAAAATTTGTCAATTATTTGAGTGCGCTACATACACACATGCGCTACCCTGGGCAGGTCCTTGTGTCCCTTAGCCGCTTGCGTCAATCGGGCTCCGGCACCACTGTCCTCAACTCGTTGGCCAGCAGGTTTCGAAAAAGCCATTCTTCGGCATTTTTTGGCTGCCATAGCCCCATCATCTCCAGGTAGGGACGCAAGTATGCAGGTATGCTCAGGGTAAACAGGGCACGTAACAGGGCTGGCACCAGCAGGCGTTTCGAACGTTTCTTGCGTTTTAGTATCTTCAGTGCTCCGCCCAATGCCTGTTCCACTTCAGTGAAATCGGTACCAAAGGGGAACTTCGGGAACAAGCCTTCGTCCTTATGTGCCGCAATCACCTTGAGCACACGCTCCGGATAGTTGTCTCGATACCGCGCCGGGATTTCATACTCCTCGCGCAATTTGCCAGCCGCCTTGGCCTGTTTCATCAATTCCAACTGGAACCGCGAGTCGGCGATCTTCAACAACTCCTCTATGATCTCCGAGTCGGTCTTGCCCCGCAGTTCGGCGATGCCGTACTCGGTAACCACGATATCCCGCAAATGGCGCGATATGGTCGTGTGGCCATAGTTCCAGACAATATTGGAAAGTACCCTGGCCCCCTCTTCACGGGTCGCTCGCAGGTTGAGAATCGAGCGGCCATCCGGCAATTCGTGGGCCATAACCACGAAATTGAATTGTCCTCCGACACCGCTGATCACGCGTCCATCCTCAAGGCCATCGGAGACTGCCGCTCCCGACAAGGTAACCAGCATGCAGGTGTTGACGAAGCGCGCATTTTTGCGTTGCAAGCGGTCGATCTCCTCATGCCCGTACAGTTGGTTGACGCGGAGTACGCTACGCATGTTGAACAAGCGTCGTTCTTCCGGCGGCAGCGCGCACAGCGCCTCATAGAAGCTGTTGGGCCCAAGGAAAAATCCACCGTGCACCACAGCACCCCTTTGCAGGTGCTCACCAAGGCAGCCAGCCATAATACGCGTTCTGGAATCCGCATCTCCCAGGTCGGCAGGGATCGATTCCCCCGATGACATGTGGATACAGCCTTCACGGTAGGTAAGCCCTTCGCGCAATATGCCGTAGCGCTGCAGGTAATCGAAGTCTTCCTGCGTCAAGCGGCTATGCACCGCCTTTCGCTCCAGCAACAATTCCAACGTGCGCGGGGTTACCCGATGATCTATCGATCCTTCATTGAGCAGTCGCTGCAGGGGCAGGTCGTCGAAAACAATTCGTTTGAGGACTCCCGCCTTATAGAGGTGATAAAAACCGTCCACCACCATTTCACTGCCGCCGAAGAGCCCCTTTTCAAAGGTTCCGGTATCGCCGCCGACCCGTCTGATCAAATCTCCAAAATTTTGCTCGGCATCCAGCTCCTGCAACACCTCCCGGTAGCGCTCATTCTGATTCTGTCGCAATAGCAGCGCGTAGACGAAGGCATCGCCGAGGGCGCCAATACCCACTTGCAGTTCGCCATCGTCGTGAATCAGTGCTGACACCCAAAGGCCGATTAGATATTCGCGATCGGGAATGGATAGTTTAGGCATGCCGAAAGGGCGGAAGTAGTAATCTGTATTGTCCAGAATGTAATCGAAGGTCGCAGCAGGCACCTCTGAATCACCGTACATATAGGGCAGCTGCGGGTTGATCTGGCCGACCGCCGCATAGGGTGTACCGTCACGCTGTTGACGCTCGTGCATACTGGCCACCAGGTCGAGCGACACGTCCGGGTTGCAACTGGCGCTTACCATATTACTCCCTGGTGTTTCGTCAGGCACCAGCAGTTGAGCCGATACATTGGCACCGCGATCCATCAAATCGCGCACCACGTGCGTATAGTTGCTGCTAATGTATTCCTGCTGAACCTTGGGGTGGTGCAGGTATTTTCCGGGAGGAAAATAAAACTCGATCACCCGGACGTTTTCCGGCAAGCAGTTGGCCATGCGATCCAGCTCGTAGTCGAGATCCGGGTAGTCGCTGAATACCCGATCAACCAACAGCGCCAGAAAACGATTCTCCAGCAGGCTGTTGCCCTTGGGGCGTTCCAGGGTGAGCGCGGTCAGCATCGTCAACTTCAATTCAGTGTCGCTTTTAGCACGCTGATAAAAGGCATTGACCACGTGATTGGCTTTGCCGGCCGCCAGGGGGGGTCGCCAGGCGTATGTCGTTACCAACACGCTCTATCACCAATTGAACCAGCTGCGCGACACCCCGCATTATTCACGG
>NZ_MPRK01000175.1 GCF_002021095.1 Solemya elarraichensis gill symbiont
GATGTCCCGTTTTACATCACGAGATCAAAGACACGCTTGCTGCAGGACGGCTCTTGATAAAACCGATAATGCCCGCCTTTCCGCCAAGCCTTTTGTAGACGTTGCCAAGTTCAGGTGCAAAGTAGGCACCCTCTCCAAGCAGCGTATGGCAACCGATGCAGTTGTTCTCTTCCCACAGGCGTTTGCCGTGTGCGACTGTTTCCGTGATTGCTCCGCGATTATCCCGCTCCGGCAATGACGAATTGGTATCGAACGACAATCCCAGGAACACCAGGATAAAAAACAGGCTTCCGCCGTAAAAAATATTACGGGCCATCGCCTTTGTGAAACTCTGTGACATAGATACCCCCTTCAGATATCAGAAATACTGCCGATAAGTGTAAGCGTTTCAGAAAAAACAGACTTGATATGAGTCAAGTTAATCAATGACATGGCCCTGATGGCATCAGCCGGGACGGCCGTCGACCCGCGCGCGCACCAGTTGTGGCAAATAGATAATGGAAAAGCCCGCAAATGAACTCATCCACAGAATTTGCGACAGGCCAATCCACAGAATGTATTCCTGAACCACGATTAGCGGCATGGCGACACGAAACAGAAAACCCAGCAGCAACAGCATGAACACTATCACCACCCCTTTGGGCGGTGTAAAAATATCCCTGCCGGTATGACCGAGCGTCACGCGCGACATCATGCCGAGTGTCATCACGCCAACACCACCGACGGCAAAGGCATGCAGGGCAAGCGAAGGCGATACCAACGACCATGCAGAGAGTGCCTTGAGCAGAAAAGCGATAACCAGGGTTATGTAGGCAGAATAGAGAGACCACAACAACGGTGCCTTCCAGATAGCCGGTGTATGCCAGTCACGCAGGCGTACCAGATGCAGAACAAACAGCAGCAGCGAAAGCCCGGCAAGCAGCTCCCTGGAACTCACAAACAGATCAACAAGCACCCACAGGGCAAACAGGACAATACTGCTGATATCGAGCCATTTCCTGTTGCGTGGCTTGAAGCCATCCCCGGCACCCCGCTCAATAAAAAAGGGCAACACCCTGCGCATCATCATGAAGAGCAGCGCAAGGATCATGTAGATACCGAGATAGAGACCGATATGAGTGCCCTGCTCCATGTAACCCAATGCACCTGTATAGAAAACCAGGTTGGCGGCAAACATCAGCACAAGCTTCACCAGGATACCCACCTGCTTCCACATTTTCACACGCAGCACCGGCAGGCTGACACCAATAACCAGCCCTATTCCAAAAAGCAGGTCAGCGGCGGCTGCAAGCAGCAAGGCGTTCTCAACTGGTAGCAGCAACGCAACTCTTGCGAGCAGCCACAACGAGACAAGCAGTGCCAGTCTCCATCCCTTCCAGGTCGGAACCCCTGTCCAGTTGCTCACAGCTGTGAGCAGAAAGCCTGCCACCACAGCCATTGCATAACCAAAGATCATCTCGTGTGCATGCCAGTCCATCGGCACCAGTGTTGCAGTCGGAATCTGTACAGCAAAAAGAAAGAGCATCATCCACAGCAACATGGCAATAACACCATACAGGCCTGCCAAACTGAAAAACGGCCTGAAACCGAGTTCAAAAAGAGCAAACTGCGGCACCGGATTTCTCTCATCAATTTGTAACATATTGTTTTCCATTACCGTGAAAACGGCATGTTGGGTTTTTTACCGCAACCGTGCAGAGCGGTTCAGCAGGACTTTATATACGAGAACACACATTGGCACGGTTGTGCTTGATATTGATCAAGAGAGTTTGTGCGCTTATTCAGGGGCGCATGGATAGTGAAAGGTCGCTTGCAACTGATCTTGCTGAATAGCACAGGCATCTGCCGTTTTTTTCAGGTTGCCACGGTCGAGAATATCAATTTTGCTGCCCTTGACCTGGATGATTTCATTCTGAACCAGTTGCTTCATGATGCGTGACAGGGTTTCAGGCTTGACCGACAGGCGCGAGGCCAGCACCTGCTTCGGTACGGGCAATTCAAAAGTGTCACTCTCCTGCGGAGCCGATTGCAGCAGGTAGGCGGCAACACGACTGATGGCACTGTACTGGCTAAGTTCGTCGATCTCGCGCAACAGGCCGCGCAATCGCTGGCTCATATCACCCAGCAACAGAAAACAGGTATCCACCGACTCCTTCAGCATGGCGGCAAAATTTGCCGAATTGACACTGATGACCTCGGCGGGAGTCAGTGCCTGGGCACCCACAGGAAACAGGGGACGGTCGAGAAACATCATCGCCTCGGCGAATGTACTGCCTGGCGTGATCACCTCGATGATTTTCTCACTGCCTGTGGGCGTTGCCCGGAACAGCTTGATCTGGCCACTGACAACATAGTAGAAACGATCGGCAGCATCGCCCTGGTCAAACAGAAATTCTCCCGTATCCAGGTTTTTTCTGACTGCGTGGCGACTCACTTTTGCGAGTTGCTCATCATCCAGCTGGGCAAAGAGATGCCCATTCCTTAGCTCAGCTTCAATCATCATGTATCAATCCATGCCCCATTTAAAGAAAGCATTATAGTAGCAAAGCTGATATGCAGGGCCGCCGTATCCGGCAATTTCCATGAAAAACAACCATTTTTCTTCCTTTTAAACACCACAAGAAGGATACGGGCGCCCGTTTTTTTGTATAATGCACCGCGACAAAGCCGATATTACCACCGGGCAAAAATTACATGACAAGTTACGCTACAGATGATCTGCGCATCGCCAAAATCAAAGAAGTCGCTGCACCGGAAAAAGTGCACGAAGCATTCCCTATCAGTGAAGATGCCTCAAAAACCGTTTTCGAGACGCGCCAGGCGATTCATAACATCCTTGCCGGCAAAGACGATCGCATGGTCGTTATCGTTGGCCCTTGCTCGGTTCATGACACCAAGGCAGCCCTCGAGTACGCTGGAAAACTCTCCTCTGTGAAAGAGGAACTCCAGGATGACCTGCTGATCATCATGCGCGTCTACTTTGAGAAGCCGCGTACGACAGTCGGCTGGAAAGGTCTGATCAATGATCCTTTTCTTGATGACTCCTTCCATATCAACAAGGGTTTGCATGTAGCACGCGAACTGCTGCTCAACCTGAACAATATGGGCATGCCGACTGCGACCGAATTTCTTGACCTGATCAGCCCGCAGTACATTGCCGACCTAGTCGCATGGGGTGCAATCGGTGCAAGAACTACTGAAAGCCAGGGACATCGTGAACTCGCTTCAGGACTCTCCTGCCCTGTCGGTTTCAAAAACGGTACAGATGGCCGTTTGCAGATCGCCATCGATGCGATCCGTTCTGCAAGCAATCCGCACAGCTTCATGTCACTCACAAAAGAGGGACATTCAGCGATCTTCTCGACCAGCGGCAACGAAGATTGCCACGTCATCCTGCGCGGCGGTTCACGCCCCAACTATGATGCCGAGAGTATCGAGGAAGCAGCACAGGATCTCGAGAAAGCGGGCCTCAAGCCTAACCTGATGGTTGATTTCAGCCACGCCAACAGCAAGAAACAGCATGAGCGCCAGGTTGATGTCGGCAACGATGTGGCCGGACAGGTTGCACGCGGAGACAAGCGCATTATCGGCGCAATGATCGAAAGTCACCTCGTTGGCGGCAGACAGGACAAAAAGCCGGATGTTGAACTGGTCTATGGCCAGAGCATCACTGACGCCTGCCTCGCATGGGACGATACCAAGCCGCTGCTATATACACTTGCCGAGGC
>NZ_MPRK01000176.1 GCF_002021095.1 Solemya elarraichensis gill symbiont
CGATAAAATCGCGCACACCAGCCTTCATTGCCTTGACTGCCATCGCGATGTCACCATGACCGGTAATGATGATCACTGGTGCACGTATCTCACGCTCCTCAAGCTGTGATTGCAGTTTGAGACCCGACATCCCCGGCATACGGACATCCAGCAGCAGGCAGCCTGCCTGCCCTGGATAATAGCTATCGAGAAACTTCTGTGCCGATTCAAAGGTCTCGACCTCGAGTCCGTCTGACTCAATCAGCCAGCGTAACGAACTGCGCATCGCTTCATCGTCATCAACGACAAAGACCTTGCCCGTGATTTTTTTGTCACTACTATCACTCATGCGATCTGTTTATTCCTTGCTGATAGCGGGAGAGAGAGTCTGAAGGTCGCCCCGCCCAACTCTCCCGAAGAGACATGAATTCTACCATCATGTTCCTCGATAATGCTCTGCGAGATGGCCAGTCCCATACCCATGCCCGTGGTCTTGGTACTAAAAAAGGGCTCGAACAGATGTTCCATCGCCTGTTCCGAAATCCCAGGACCGTTATCCTCGATCAGAATCATCATGTTGTCATTATCAACCCTTGTACTGATTCGGATTTTACCCTTTACCCCACTGCCTGCAATCGCATCAATGGCGTTACGCAACAGGTTGAGAATCACCTGTTCAACCTGCACCAGGTCGAGTGGAATTGGTGGCAGGTTACTGCCTGCGTCGAAATCGACATCAAGGTGTGCCTTGCGAATCTCGAAATCCATAAATGAGAGGACTTCACGAATCATCTCGTTAACATCTACTGATTGACGCACCCTGCTCTGTCGTTCAACCAGGCCGCGCAACCACTTGATGATCTGTGCCGCGCGCGTTGCCTGGGCCTTGATATTGTCGAGCGGTTCGAGTAACTCCTCGCCACTTGCACCACGCACAAAGCGACGCTTGGCGCCATTGGCGTAATTGATAATTGCCGACAGCGGCTGGTTGAGTTCATGCGCCAGGCCGGTGGCCATTTCACCCATGCTACTGACTCGACAGACATGAATCAGTTCGTTCTGGTGGCGTCGCGCCTCCTCCTCGGCAAGACGCGTCTCTGTGACATCACGCGCATAGAGATTGACATAGTCAAGTTCAGGCATCGGTGACAACATGATCGAGTAAACGGCATCATCCGTTTTGACCTCGCGTTCTAAGTCATCGCCGCTTGAGAGCGCCTCTGCAACACGAATGCGCCACTCAAGCGGTAACTCCTGCATGCGTCCGCTATGCCAGAAATCCATCAAGGGTTCGCTCGCCTGGTTGGCGTACTGAATGATACCCTGCTTGTCAATACGCAGGATGGGCGACGGGCTTTCACTGGGAAATGCAGCAAGAGCACGAATCTCGTTTTCCTGTCGGCGGCGCTCTGAAATATCGTGCAAGTAAAAGGTAAACAGCACCTCGTCGCGCAACTGGATCGACTGGATGGCGATCTCGACAGGAAAACGGCTGCCGTCAGACCTCTGTGCAACCAGCTCGGAACGGGCATCATTGAAATCCTTGGCACGCTGACACTCGGCAAACAGGTTGAGAAAATAGATTCTGCTTTCCGGTGCGATAAGACGCTCAACTGACAGGTTGTCGACGACCTCGTCCTCACAATAATTGAACTCCTCCTCGGCAGTAGGATTGAAGTCAATGATGGTGCCGTCACTGGTGGTTGTAACGATTGAATCAACCGAGGCATCCATAATGGCACTGGTGAGTGCTTCCTTCTCGAGAATCTCGGACTCGTGCCTGCTGCGCATCTCCTCGCGGGCCTCGCGCACCAGGTTGATAAATTGCCGCATCCACTCCTCCAGAATCATCAACTGGTTACCAATGCGCGCTGCCGGCTGGCTAATCCCCAGTGCCCGCTGGGAAAAGTCCGAGAGACGCTGCAACGCACGGCTGAGACGGTTGGAAACCAGCATGAAAAGCAGTGAGAAAAAGATGATAAAGCTGAATGCAACAATGGCTCGCTGACGCCGTTCAAGCGCGATAACAGAGCGACGCAGCTCTCGCACACTTGCCTTCGGAATCATGGTGGCAAAGAGTAGATTGCTGTTGGCGCCACCGTATTCGGCAAATGATTGAGTGGTCACGGCATATTTTCTATCTAGTGTTTCCAGTGCCACTCCCTTGCCAACCACTTCCGGATCACTGCTATTGAGTATGATCTGGGTGGCGCCATCAACTACAGCTGTGAGGGCCTCTGTGACAAGCCCGCTCTGTGCTGAAGAGAGAAACGTGGCATCGACAGGCACGACCATAACGAGGGTTCCCATGATGTTGTAGGCCGCATCTTCCGCAACAGTCGCTGCGAGCAGGTAAGGCTCTCCATCGATGTCGGTCAGAATAGTCTGTGGTGACGAAATATAGGACGCCAGTTGTGACAACAACTCTTCAGGTAGAAGCGATTGCTGCAGGCGATACTCCTCGCGTATCTGCCCCTCGGTATCGAGAAGCATGATGTGAGTCGGCGAAGCAAGGGGTTTCCAGCGTTCGGGTTCCGGCAGCCAGTTAGGCTGCTTGTCCGTATACAGAAGCCGTGGTTCCTGGTCGTCAGGAAACCAGTAGACAGGATTGAGATAGTTGGCAAGTTTCCTGTGATTGGAGAGCAACCGAATGGTGGTCTCGTAACTCTGTACCGAGTGGTCAAAATGAATAAGTGCCTCACGCGCGCGTTGATCGAGGTTTATTTGAAGTTGCTCGTCGTAAATTTTGTTAACCGCATCTTCCTGAACGGTATCTATCACTTCCCATAGCGCATAACCTGCCAGCAAGCCGAAAAATGCGGCGAACAGGGACATTGGCGTATAGCGCAGGATCGCGCGTCCCAATTGGCGCAGCTTCTCGTACAGCATGTGAAGAAGTTTCATGCAGTGACGATAATCAATTTAGATAAAAGCTACAAGCTACAGGTGTCATCTTCCACAAAAAAGCCGCTATGCTCAGCCATTTTGTGCCAAAACGAATCAAATGGATTCCGCAGGCAAATCTCATCAACCATCACCCCCCAAATGCATGTAGGAAAAGTCCTACAAAAAGTTCAGAAAAACTCTCTATTTACTTCCCTTCTAAAGCACTAAATTTACTGTAGCAGCATGACAAACACGACAAGGAGAGTGACATGGTGAAATCGAATGCAATCTATTTAAAAACTACCATGCAGTTAGTCACAGAAGCAGATACTCACGATATACCAGGTACCATCATACAAATGCGTGAGGGAAACCTGGATATGGAGCTGTTCCTCGTCAGGCAGTGGGCTGTGAAACAAAAGTTAATTGGCCTGGATACAGATATCGGTGCATTCGGTTAAACAGGAAAAGTAACAGCCGGATAACCGGACTCATCGCAGCGTAGACCTGGCAGGAGCATCCTTTATACTAGGGGCTCCTGTCCTGTCTCTCTGAAAGCCTCGTAAAACATCATGCCGGAACTGCCCGAAGTTGAAACAACAAAACGCGGCATCGAGCCATACCTTGAGGGAAAGCGTATCACCGATATCGTGGTGCGAAACGCCTCCTTGCGGCAACATTCTCATACACCTGGGGATGTCGGGCAGCCTGCGCGTGGTTCCCGCCAACACTCAGCCGCAGAAGCATGATCATGTCGATCTGGTCGTTGGCAAGCAGGCAGTGCGCCTGCGCGATCCACGCCGTTTTGGACTGTTCCTGTGGAGCGAAGAGAG
>NZ_MPRK01000177.1 GCF_002021095.1 Solemya elarraichensis gill symbiont
CTGCGCCTGCCAAAAGGTGGTGAGCTGTCACGCAAGGAGATCGACGGCTATACGAAATTTGTCGGCATCTACGGTGCACGCGGTCTCGCCTATATCAAGGTCAACGAACTTGCCAATGGCCGTGACGGCTTGCAGTCGCCAATTCTGAAGTTCCTCCCGGATGAAGCTATCAACGCTATTCTCGAGCGCACCAGCGCAGAAGACGGCGACCTGATTTTCTTCGGTGCGGACAAGACACACGTGGTGAATGAATCGATTGGTGCCCTGCGTGAAAAACTTGGCAAGGACCGCGGCCTCATGGAAGGTGAGTGGAAGCCATTGTGGGTTGTCGACTTCCCGATGTTTGAATTTGATGAAGGCGAGGGACGCTGGACTGCGCTGCACCACCCCTTTACCGCACCCAAGCTGGAAGGCGACAGCATTGAAGTCAATCCGGGCACGGCACTGTCTCGCGCTTATGACATGGTGCTCAACGGCAGCGAAATCGGTGGCGGCTCAATCCGTATCCATCGTCGCGCAGTGCAGGAGCAGGTCTTCAACCTGCTTGGCATCGAAAAACAGGAAGCAGATGAAAAGTTCGGCTTCCTGCTTGACGCACTCAAGTACGGCTGTCCACCACATGGCGGATTGGCGTTCGGTCTTGATCGCCTGATCATGCTGATGAGCGGTGCGAGTTCGATTCGTGATGTCATGGCATTCCCGAAGACGCAGACTGCCAGTTGCCTGTTGACCAATGCGCCGTCAGAGGTCTCTACAAGACAGCTGCGCGATTTGCACATCAAGCTTCGCGAGAGAGAAAAAACAGCAGAATAAACCCGGAGAACCGCCCCGTGTACGGTGTTCCTCGCTTCAATAAGCGCCATATGGCATTTGCCATGTGGCGTTTCTCGTTCTTCGGTAGTACTCTATGCATCCAGATGCATTGGTAACAGATTCGATTAAATGATCAAAATTGGTACACCGCTGTCTCCGACAGCCACCCGCGTCATGCTCCTTGGCGCGCAGCGAGGGCGACTATGTCGAAAGCTGGCAACCCCAACAGATGAGTGAAGCCGCGCTGACAAGATCAAAAGAGATTGCCAGTGCGATTACCTCAGAACTCGGTGGCTGCGGAATTTTTGGCGTTGAACTCTTCATCAAGGGTGACAAGGTATGGTTCTCAGAGGTGAGTCCGCGCCCACATGATACCGGCATGGTCACCATGGTGACCCAGTACCAGAATGAATTTGAACTGCACGCGCGGGCAATCCTCGGCCTGCCGGTCAATACCGCTATGTATGCAGCAGGTGCAAGCGCTGTCATCTACGGTGGACTTGAAGGTAAAAGCATAGAATTTTCAAATCTTGCTGCAGCCCTTGCAGATCCGGATACGGACCTGCGCCTGTTTGGCAAACCTGAATCCTACGTCAGGCGCAGAATGGGCGTTGCCCTGGCACGCGCCGAAAACACCGATGCTGCACGCAAGAAGGCGAAAAAAGCGGCTGATTGCGTCAAGACATCCGGATAACAGCATGAAGCAGAAGCCAAGACTCTATTATGTCTATGACCCGATGTGTAGTTGGACTTACGGCTTTGAGGCAACGCGCAGGGAACTGTTTGAAAAGCTCGGCGACAGTGTCGAGGTCGAGTCCCTGGTTGGTGGCCTTGCTCCCGATTCGGATGAACCCATGCCTGAAGAGACACGCAGCTTTCTGCAGCAGACATGGCACAAGATCGAGCAGAGAATTCCCGGGGTGCATTTCAATTTCGATTTTTGGGAAAAGGCAAGCCCTCGACGTTCTACCTATCCGGCGTGCCGTGCGGTCATCGCCGCACGCCAGTTCGGCCCGAAATTCGAATCGCTGATGACAGCTGCTATCCAGCGCGCCTATTACCAGGAAGCCAGGAATCCTTCTGATGATTCGACGCTTATCGAACTGGCAACGGAGATTGGACTGAATGCTGATGCGTTTGCCAATGTGCTGGGTGATCCCGCTACCCAGCAGAAGTTGCTCGATGAAATTGAGAGGTGCAGGGCGATGAAGCAGGACAGCTACCCAAGCTTGCTGCTTGAAATCTCTGAAACTTCCCGCTGGCAGATTGCTATCGACTACAACAACGAAGAGACAATGCGTGAGTTGATTGTTTCATTGCTTCGTAACGAAGGCTGACTGATTCTCAACCAGCCCGGTGAGGTTTTCCCCGGCCGGGGAAAACGTCGGCCTACCTCTGCTGCTGCAGGATAGAAAGCTCCTGTGCACAGGAACGCCACACCTTGATGAGCTCCTCGTTCTCCGTATTCATTCCGGCCAGGCTGGTGCGTAACTCTTTTGCCATCTTGTTCGCCAGATCCAGGTCTGTATTTGTCTTTCGCAATTCAGATTGTAGTTGGCTGATTTTCTCATACAGCTTATCCACTTCTGACTGCTGATCGACCGCCTTCTGCATGAATGCCTGCACCTCATCCTTGTGCTGCTGCGAGAAGTCGGCTTTCGCTGCCTGTAACTCCTCTATATCACTCTTGGCACATCCTCTCAGGAGAAAAAATGAGGCCAGAATCATCACAACGATAAATAGCCATAAGGGTGTCACTGTAACGCTTTCTTCGCTAGAAACTACCGGGTTAGACATGTTCAGCTCAGTATCCTGTTCAACAGTTTAGTCAATTGATCTGCTTTATTTTAGGGTGTGAATCGGCCTACGCCATACCAAGGATATGATATCCGGAGTCGACATAGAGTACATCACCCGTAATGCCGGAAGCCAGGTCAGAACAGAGGAATGCAGTCGCATTACCGACTTCGTCTATGGTGACATTGCGGCGTAGAGGCGTCTTACCCTCGGCTTCAGCAAGCATGCCCTTGAAACCGCTGATGCCAGCTGCTGCGAGTGTACGGATTGGTCCTGCCGAGACAGCATTGACGCGAATCCCTTCCGGTCCAAGTGAATCTGCCAGGTAACGTACATTGGCCTCGAGAGCAGCCTTGGCAACACCCATGACATTGTAATTTGGTACTGTGCGTACAGCGCCGAGGTAGCTCATGGTGACGATCGAACCGTTACGACCCTGCATCATGGAACGACCCGCCTTGGCCAGTGCGGCAAGGCTGTATGCGCTGATATCGTGTGCAATGGCAAAACCTTCACGAGAAACGGCATCGACATAGCTGCCCTCGAGCTGATCGCGTGGAGCAAAGCCGACTGAGTGGACAATTGTGTCTAGTCCATCCCATTTTTCACCCAGCGCCTTGAATACGGTATCAATTTCTTCATCTGAGGAGACATCGAGTGGCAGCACGATATCGGAACCACACTCTTCTGCGACACCCTCGACGCGACTCTTGAGTTTGTCGCCCTGGTAGGTAAAGGCCAACTCGGCACCTTCGCGTGCCATTGCTTTTGCAATACCGTAAGCGATTGATTTTTTGCTTGCTACGCCCACGATGAGGACGCGTTTATTATCGAGAAATCCCATTAATCAAACCTTGCTTTGTAGTTGTTACTGACAATTTTCGTAGAGAATGCGATGATTGTGCCATTAACCCGCAGCGCAGTCGCGCCATAAAACAGATAGTGTATTGAAAGCCGAACAAAAAACAAAGAGCTCTGCATGGATTGGAGGCATGGCACTGCTGCTGGTGAGCTTCATGCTGTCCGCCTGCGGGCAGGCATGGAACAACCCTTACCCGCAAT